>VGRY01000048.1 GCA_016875195.1 Deltaproteobacteria bacterium | reverse complement strand
GGGTAAGGGGTCGCAATGAGATTTGTCACTGGGTGTAAGTTCACCATGATTGATACCTAACCGTTCGTCTAAAAATTAAATTCAGAAACCCCAAACCCCAACTACAGCTGAATTTTTTCACAGCTTCGGAGGCTGGGAGGGGGATGGGTTTCGATTTCCTTATGAACCTCATTGTCCCATCCCCACCCTAACCCCCCCCTTGAAGGGGAGGGAATATTTTAGTTGGCGTTTATACCTATTCGGAGGAGATAAGGAGATTGCGCATGGAGTATCCTAAAATAACCAAATTGCCATTAGAGGAATTTTCTGTCAAACCTAATCTCCAGGACTATTTTAAAACAATTAACGAATTTAGCTGGGATAAAGTTGCCCGGGAGTTAGACTGGTTTGACAATGAACATATCAATATTGCGCATGCAGCTATCGACTCACACCTTAAAACAGACCGGAGAAACGAAAAAGCCCTGATATGGGAAAGCAAGAAGGGCGAAGAAGAAGGGTACACCTTTCAGGATCTATCGAGACTGAGCAACAAGTTTGCTAATGTCCTTGTCAAAAACCTGGGTGTTAAGAAAGGAGACCGGGTCTTCTTTTTCTTAGAGCGTGTTCCGGAGATCTATATCGGTATTCTTGGAACGCTTAAAGCGGGCGGCGTGATCGGTCCGCTCTTTTCCGCTTTTGGACCAGATGCTGTGAAAGACCGGGTGGCAGACAGCGAAGCAAAAGTATTAATCACCAGTCCTACGCTCCTGAAAAAGATCAACGAGATTATTCCCGAGCTCCCTGCTCTAAAACATATTGTTCTGGTCCGCCGTGGAGAGGGAAAGGTTGACCCTAAAGGTCTGTTTTATGACGAGTTGATGACCGGGACTTCTGAATCCTTCGATGTTGTTAAAACCCACAAAGAAGATTATTCCATTATGCACTACACCTCTGGCACAACGGGTAAACCAAAAGGGGCTGTCCATGTCCATGGGGCTGCAGTGGGCCATTATGCCACTGCCAAGTATGTTTTGGATCTCCAGGAAAATGATATCTACTGGTGCACGGCAGATCCGGGGTGGGTCACAGGGACCTCTTACGGAATGTTTGGCCCCTGGTTGAATGGAGCCACTCAAGTTGTTTATGAAGGAGGGTTCAGTGCCAAGCATTGGTACAGCTTCCTTGAACGGAGGAAGGTGACAATCTGGTACACGGCACCTACAGCCATCCGGATGCTGATGAAGGCGGGGAACGAACTTCCTCGGCAGCATGATTTTCGTTCATTGCGTCATACCTACAGTGTGGGAGAGCCTCTCAATCCTGAAGCCGTCGTCTGGGGAAAGGAGATCATTGGAAAAGCTTTCCACGATAACTGGTGGCAGACTGAGACCGGGGCGATCATGATCGCCAACTACCCGGTTCAGGACATTAAACCCGGTTCCATGGGAAGGCCTTTTCCCGGGATCCAGGCTGGAATCGTGGATGACAGCTTTAATGAGCTTCCCGCCGGCAAAGAGGGAAACTTGGCCCTCAGACCTGGATGGCCCTCCATGTTCCGTACCTATTGGAAGAAAGAGGAGTTGTATCGATCCCGATTTAAGAATGGATGGTACATCACAGGGGACAGGGCCAGAAAGGATGAAGAGGGTTATTACTGGTTTGTAGGGAGAACCGATGATGTGATCAATACGGCAGGACATTTGGTGGGTCCCTTTGAAGTTGAATCGGTGCTCATAGAACATCCTGCTGTTGCAGAAGCAGGTGTGATTGGCAAACCGGACCCAATCGCCATGGAAGTGGTGAAGGCATTTGTTTCCTTAAAAGATGGCCATGCCCCCTCGGAAGAATTACGGCATGACATTCAGAAATTTGTGATGAAGCGGCTCTCCAGCGCCGCGGCTCCCCGTGAAATTGAGTTCATCCCCACATTGCCCAAGACGAGGAGTGGAAAGATCATGCGGCGGCTGTTAAAGGCCAAGGAACTTGGGCTACCCCTTGGGGACACATCCACTATGGAAGAGGATTGAGATTGGAGACGCACATGCTGAGCCCGCAGGATTTTTTTGATTTAAACGATTTTGAACATCAAGAGATCTTTTCAAAAGACGAACTCGTTTGGACAGCGCTCAATCGCCTGAACGACTATCTTTCTGCTTTCTTCCAGAAACCAAGACCGTTATCTAAAATAACAGGCCTCATCGATAAAGCCCTCGTTATTTATAACAGTGAAGTGCGAAATGATCTTGAAATAGAGACTTCAGACTCCCAGAGTTCGATTCAGGTTTCGATGAAAGGAGAAATTGTAAAAGATGCGGCAGTGATTTTGCCCGGTGCATACCTTTCCAATGACAAAATCATCATTGGGCCGGGAACGATCGTTGAGCCGGGTTCATTTATTAAAGGGCCGGTGATCATTGGGAGTCAGTGTGAAATTAGACAGGGAGCTTATATCCGAGGGGATTGTATCGTAGGTAATAAATGTGTGGTTGGACATACCACAGAGATGAAAGGCTCTATTCTTTTGAATGGAGCAAAGGCAGCTCATTTTGCCTACGTAGGTGATAGCATTTTAGGGAAGGACGTGAATCTCGGTGCAGGAACAAAACTTGCCAACCTGAAGATGATTCCTGGATCAATTACAGTTACTGTGGACAAGAAGCGGTACGATACAGGGCGGCGTAAACTGGGAGCGATTCTTGGAGACCGGACAGAAACCGGGTGTAACTCAGTTACGTCTCCTGGCACTCTGATGGGCCAAGGTTCGATTGTTTATTCTGGTGTTTCCGTGCCGGCAGGGTATTACCCGAGTCGAACCGTTGTTGCGCCCTCTCAGGGTTCTCTTCGGATACACAGCGTAAAGCGATAAATCAGAACCCTATTTTTGCAGACAGGAATAGATTAGGCCCACTTAAAAGTCTTATTCGTTTCTTATTTCTCATCTTCTAATCTTTGAATCTCTTTCTGGACATCCTTCCACATGTGGCCGTGTAGGGTCAGGGTGAGATTGCAGAAGGGACAGGTGAGGGTGGCTCCTTCGAATAGTTCCTCCGGGGGATAATCTTTTTTTCGACCACAAATCGGGCAGGGGAAGGGTAATGTTTTCATGTCCAGATACCGGCGATCGGTTTTCCGCAGAAATTACACTTTCCAGCCTTGAGGCTGATTTCTCCAACCATATATCCAGTACGCTGGATGACCATCTTTTTACACTTCGGGCAGAAGGTATGTTCAGCCTCATGACCTGGAATGTTTCCGATATAGACATACTCCAGCCCTGCAGATAGAGCCTCTGCCCGGGCCTTATCAAGGGTTGAGACCGGGGTAGGAGGCAGGGTTCTCAGTTTATACAAAGGGTAGAACCTTGAAAAATGGATAGGAGTATCTGCACCCAATTCTTTCTTGATCCACAAACACATCTCCCTGACCATGGACATCTCATCATTCTTTGTGGGAATCACCAGGTTCGTAATCTCCAGATGAACTTTTTCCGCTTTCAGGATCTTCAATGTCTCGAGGACCGGGTTGAGTTCCCCGCTGCATAGTTCACGGTAGAAGGATTCTGAAAAACCTTTCAAATCGATATTGGCCGCATCAAGCACTTTACACAGAGTCCGGAGTGGCTCTGGATTGATGAAGCCATTGGAATGGGTCACATTGAGAAGCCCCGCCTTTTTGGTGAGCTGGGCGATGTCTGACATATATTCATAGAAGACCGTGGGCTCGACATAGGTGTACGCGATGGAACGGGCGCTCACCTCTTTGGCTTTCTTTACGATCGCCTCTGGCGGAACATCGTAACCGAATACATCCTCAGGCGATGCCTGGGAAATCTCCCAGTTCTGACAGAATTTGCACTGGAAATTGCATCCTGCCGTTGCCAGAGAGTAGGAGATCGTGCCTGGCAGAACATGAAAAAACGGTTTCTTTTCGATTGGATCAGGATGGATGGCGCAGGGATTACCATAAACCAGACTGTAATATTTGCCATCCCGGTTCTCCCTCACCCTGCAAAGCCCTCTCTTTCCTCTTGAGACACGGCACTGATGGGGGCAGAGTTCACAGCGAATCTCTCCTCCTTCAAGGGGAACAAAATAAGGAGAAAGTTTTGTCTTGATGAGCCCCTTCTTCATTCCCTGGGCTTGTGAGGGTTGGGGAAGGGTGAGAAGAGAAGAGGCGGTGAGGAGGCAGAAACTCTTTCCACAGAGTTTCAAAGCCTCTCGCCTTGTCATTTTGGGATGGGGAGTTGTTTCGTTTGGTACCATGATAGTTATTAAGAGTCTCAAAATTGTCTATACATGGGAAACCAAATGCTCAAAGACTCATAACCCCACCCAGCCTCCCCCCGTGGTCGGGTCTAGTCGACTTATTTTAAGGGGAGGAATATATCCCCTCTTAAATTAAGTCGTTGCGACTCGAAACCGAGAGGGGGGAGGGGGAGTTATTTAATTGAACAAACCCTTTAAGTTCATGCCAAAGAATGTCTATTCTATTATGAGACTGTTAATAATTATATCCAAAACAATCCCTCCGTCAATATATTCGAGTAATTTATTCTCTTCACAACTCCATTGCAGTGGAGTATAATCACACCCGTATGAGATTGACGCGCAGAGAATTTATTAAAGGTTCGGGTGTTTTAGGTGGCTCGCTTCTCCTCCCCTCGACGGTTTTATCCAAGCAGAAGGAGGAGCGCTGGGTTCCGGCTTATGAGAAACTGGAAAAAGAAGGAAAACTGGCCCAGAGAATCAAACAGGCTTATGCTCACTTTGAGAAATGCGATCTCTGCCCCAGGATGTGTGGCGTAAACAGGCAGAAGGGCGAAAAAGGATTCTGCCGGGCGCCCTTAAAATCCGTAGTCTACAGCCACCATCCCCATCTTGGCGAAGAGATGTCCGTAGTCGGACAGAACGGGTCTGGAACAATCTTCTTCTCCAACTGCAATCTCCGCTGCATCTTCTGCCAGAACTGGCCAATCGCCCATGAGGGAAGGGGGAAGGAGATCAGTGATGAAGAATTAGCGGACATCATGCTTCATCTCCAGAAGATAGGCTGTCATAATGTCAATTGCGTCACTCCTACACATGTCATGCCCAACATTCTCAACGCCACGAGAATTGCTTTTCTAAAAGGGCTACGGATCCCTCTGTTTTACAACACCAGCGGATACGAGCGAGTGGAGATATTGAAAATTCTGGACGGCATTGTGGATATCTATAAACCGGACGTGAAATATATGGATTCGGATAAGGCGGAAAAATATTCTGCCGGCGCTAAAGATTATCCCGAGGTGGTAAAGAAGGCTGTCATTGAGATGAACAGGCAGGTGGGAGTACACCGGATGGATCGTCAGGGGATTGTGGTCCGGGGGGTGATGATCCGGCATCTGGTGATGCCCAACCGGGTAGCAGGGACAGAAAAATTTGTGAGATGGGTGGCTGAAGCTTTACCTAAAAACACCTATGTGAATATCATGGCCCAGTACCGGGTTGAATATAAGGCATACGAGCATCCTGAGATTGGACGCGGGATCACGGTGGAAGAGTTCACGGAGGCGATCGACTGGGCAAGGAAATACGGTCTGACCAACCTTGACCCCCAGTCTAAGGCGCTCTGGAATTTTTATAACCAGCGTCGCCCCGGCTAATTGGATTTCACTACTTCTATCCCCAAAACTTATGCGATGAAGAGGTAAGAGTCTAATGGCAAAAACAGGAAAGAAGAGGTCGAAGAAGATTGGTCTTCCTCCAGGGACCCTTGTTCACATTGGGGAAGGAAAGGTTTCAGCGCCCAGAATAACTGTCATTGATTTTAATGAACCCCATTTTGAGGAGAAAGAGGTTAAGACTATAGATGAATGCTTTCTCTTCAGGGATAAACCCACGGTCACCTGGGTCAATGTGGATGGAGTTCACCAGATTGAGATCATCGAGAAATTGGGGCAATGCTTTGGATTCCATCCGCTTGTGATGGAAGACATCCTCAACACGGATCAACGTCCCAAGATGGAGATCTATGGGGATTACCTCTATATTGTTTTAAAGATGCTCCATGGAGGCGATGCGGGACATAGTGTGGAAGGAGAACAGGTCAGTTTGATCCTCGGATCGAATTTTGTCATCTCGTTTCAAGAGGAGAAAGAAGGGGATGTTTTTAACCCGGTCAGAGAAAGAATCCGTACCTCCAAGGGCTTGATTCGTAAGATGGGATCCGACTATCTTGCCTACTCGCTGATCGATACGATTGTGGACCATTATTTTCTAATCCTTGAGAGACTGGGAGATCAGGTGGAACTTCTCGAAGAGGAATTGATGACCCATCCTACTGACCAAACAATTAAAAAAATCCAGGCCATCCGAAATGAGATTGCCTTTGTAAGGAGGGTGGTTTGGCCTTTACGAGAGGTTGTCAGCAATCTTGGGAGGAGGGAATCTCCGCTGATTAAGGAGACAACGGAAATCTATCTTAGAGATGTTTATGATCATACAGTCCAAATTATGGATACGATTGAAAGCTATCGTGATATAATTTCCGGAATGCTCGACATCTATCTCTCAAGTGTGAGCAACCGGCTCAATTCAGTAATGAAGGTGCTGACGATTATCGCGACGATCTTCATGCCGCTGACCTTCATTGCCGGGATCTATGGGATGAATTTCAAATACATGCCTGAGCTGGAGTGGCGCTGGGGGTATCCTGCCATCTGGATGGTTATTGTCTTTATTGGTATTTTCATGGTGGTCTTTTATAAAAAGAAGAAATGGATATAACCCTAAGAATCATGTCGTGATCGAGAGAGCTTTCATAACGTTCATGCAAGTGACTCTCCGCGTTTGTTTTCTTAAAAGTTAAACTCCAAAGGGGGGACAGAATGGGAAAAAGGCTTCTGGTGATTGGAGGGGTGGCTGCAGGACCCAAGGCGGCTGCCAAGGCAAAGAGATGCGATCCTCAGATGGAGGTCGTCATCTATCAAGGGGAGGAAGAGATTTCGTATGCAGGTTGCGGACTTCCTTACTTTATCAGCGGTGTGATCAAGGATAGAGAGAGATTGATTTCGAGGACACCCGGGAAGTTTGCTTTGGATGGAATAAAAGTCCTGAGGGGCCGGCGTATCGAAGAGATTAACATCAAAGGAAAGACGATTTCAGGGAAGAACCTTGAATCGGGAGAGTTGTTTGAGGATCGTTTTGACCGGCTGGTTCTTGCCACAGGCGCTGAGCCGATCCGGCCAAAGATCGAAGGCATCGATCTCAGAAATATCTTTTATCTTCGCTCGATCTTCGATGCCGATGCGATTCTCCAGGCGATGCAGTCAGAAAGGATCACGGATGTTGTGATTGCTGGCGGGGGCTATATCGGGCTGGAGATGGCTGAATCCCTCATCCAGTTAGGGAAGAAGGTGACGATCGTCGAATTAGCGCCCCAAATCCTCACGCTCTTTGATGAAGATTTTGCAGCCGTACTTCGTCAGTATCTGGAGGCCAAAGGGGTACAGATCTTCACCTCTGAGGGTATTCAGGCTCTGACTGGAAGAGACGGTAGGGTGACGCGGGTACGAACCTCAGCTCGTGAGATTGAAGCGCATGCGGTTTTGATGAGCCTTGGAGTCCGGCCCAGGATTGATCTGGCGAGAAAGACCGGGCTGAAGATCGGTGAAACCGGAGCAGTCTGGGTAAACGAGAGGATGGAGACCAGCGTTGAGGGAATTTATGCAGCAGGGGATTGCGCTGAGACAACTCATCTCATTACAGGGAAGAAGGTCTGGGTGCCGCTTGGCTCCACAGCGAATAAACAGGGCAGGGTGGCTGGTGTGAACCTCTGTGGTGGTCATGCGGTCTTTCCAGGAGTGATGGGGACAGCCATCTTCAAGGTTTTTGATTTCAATGTGGCAAAGACCGGTTTGAGCATGAGAGAGGCAGAAAAGGAAGAACTCCATCCCATTCAGGCGATTGTCAGGGGATATGATCGAGCCCATTATTACCCCGGAGGAAAGGAGTCCACCCTGAAGGTGATTGCCGATCAAAAGACCGGCAGAGTTCTCGGAGGTCAGGCCATAGGAGAGGGACCCTCGGATAAATTAATTGATATCCTGGCTATGACCCTCCACGGTAAGATGACTGCCCAGGAGTTGGCCAATGTGGACCTGGCTTATGCGCCCCCTTTCAGTCCGGCTCTCTCTCCTGTGATTGTAGCGGCGAATGTTCTGACGAACAAAATAGAGGGAAAGGTAAAGGGGATTCAGTTGGCGGAGGCCTGGGAGAGACTTTCAACTTCAGGAGGTTCTTTTGAGGTGCTCGATGTCAGAGAGGAAGATGAAGTTGCCAAAAAACGAATTCCCGGTTCAACCTGGATTCCTTTGGGTAAATTGGGTAAGCAGGTAGGCGAGCTCAACAAGAAGAAAGAGATCGCAGTCCACTGTGAATCAGGCCTTCGTTCCTATAAAGCTTGCCTCAAACTCCAGGAGCAAGGGTTTGAGAATGTGAAGAACGTCGATGGTGGCATGCTCTGCTGGTGTGACGAGCCGGAGGGCAAAGGATGAACTTCAGCCGGCCCGAATATGGTTTTATCGCATTGATCGGATTTCTGGGGATCCTCTTTTTTGTGATCGGTCGGATCAGCGGCTGGTCCACCCTTTCCAATTTCTACCGTTTCCCTGGAGAATTTACCGGTCAGAAATGGCGATTTCAGAGCGCTCAGTTAAGGTGGTATATGGGCTATAATAATTGCCTGACCATCGGGGCGAATGAATCCGGCCTCTTTCTTTCTGCTTTTTTCTTATTGCGTATAGGACATCCACCACTCTTCATCCCCTGGGGAGATGTCAGCGTCATGAAAAAGAAAGGGGTCTGGGGAAAATATGCGGAGTTGCGATTCAGGCAGGCCCCAGCGATCCCTTTCCGGATGAGTGTTCATCTAAGCGCAAAGATTGCCGCAGTAGCAGGCCGTTTGTGGCCTGAAGAACCTCAACAAACACCGGTGATATCATGATCCTTTTCCCTGTAAGTGAGGAGAAAAATAAGGATCTTAAGAAGAGGATGGAGACCCTTGGTATTCATGAAAGTGATATTGAGGAGAGATTCATCCGGTCGTCGGGAAGGGGAGGACAGAAAGTCAACAAGACCTCCTCCTGCGTTTATCTCAAACATCTTCCCACAGGGATTGAAGTAAAATGGATGACCGAAAGGAGTCAGGGCCTCAATCGTTTTTTTGCAAGGCGGGAACTGATTAACCGTGTTGCGAAACGATCGGGGCAGATGGCAGATGATGGCGTTGAAATAAAAAAGATTAGGAAACAAAAATCAAAGAGACAGAGAAGAGCAAAGCAGAAGTATCATCAGATCGACCAGTAATCACTACCTTTTTTCTCCCTCTCCCCTGGTGGGTCGAAGATCCCGTGAACGGGGAGAGGGCAGGGGTGAGGGGGAGGACCTTTTGACCAAAGAGAAATTTCCAGTCACCAATGCCGTTCGTTTTTTAAGAGAGCATCAGGTCGACTTTATCGAACGTCCTTATCGCTATGAAGAAAAGGGAGGTACCGAAGTTGCGGCACAGGCGCTGGGTGTGGATGAACACCTGACCGTGAAGACCCTCGTGATGGAAGATGAAAAAAAATCTCCCCTCATCATTCTCATGCACGGGGACAAAGAGGTCTCGACGAAAGAGCTGGCAAGAATCATCGGGGCTAAATTAGTTACGCCTTGTTCTGCTGAAACGGCTCTGAAACACACCGGTTATATGGTTGGCGGGATTTCTCCTTTTGGAACGAAGAAGCAACTCCCAGTCTATGTTGAGGAGACAATCCTCAGCCTTCCCCGGATATATATCAATGCAGGCAGAAGAGGTCTTCTATGCGAGATGTCCCCAAAAGATCTGATGAGGGTGTTGAATCCGATTGCCGTTCACGTGGCCCGATGAGCGATGGAATATAAGTTCAAAAATTAGGAGATGACGATTTCCTCCACATATTTTACCCAATCATATCCATAAGCATCCTCATAGACCAATCGTAAAGGGAAGCCATGTTTCTGGGGAAGAGGAGCCCCGTTGACACGGTAGGCCAGAAAGATTCTCTTCTGATCGATATCTTTTAAAGTTATTCTTACGACCTTTCCATAGGCTCCTTTAACATCGAGATATTTCGACTCCCGTTGGATCACCGCATTCATCAACAATGTCCTGAAGCTCACGCCGCTCCAGCGTCCGTTGTTGGTAAAGAAACCTGGACAAATGAGAAGAACATTTTCTGTAATTGAAGGGTGTTGGAGAATCTCATCATAGGCGAGGGAAATGGGTTGTTTCACTTTCCCTGAAATTTTTAGCCGGTAAGCTTTGATATCTACTACGACATCCGTGGGTCCCATGGTTCCGAATGTGTCGAGAGGATCAATTTCGAGATCCCGGCTGTCGACCTCAGCGGGATTCATCTCCTTAAGCTCTAACCTTGAAAAGCCCTTCGGCAGAAGTTGTCTTGCCTTAGCCCAGGAAGTGGCAATAAAATTCCACAAAAAGGAATTTGTGGCAGAGCCTGCCAGCATCACTCTGAATGATTTTCTCAGAACAACTCTTCTCGTCCACATAGGTCTTGTTCTATAGAACTTTAAAATATCTCGAACTTCTTATCCTTTTTGATAATATTTCTTCATTCAGAAAGGCCGAGGCAGGATACCTTATAAGCCTATGCTATCTGGTTGCTATCATTCTAATCACTCGGTGTGAATGGAATAGTGGTGCAAACGGAGTACCTGCCGCATTTGATCGAGGAGTTTCGGCTGTTGACCCATTCGACGATATCCAGTTCCATTCAATGCGATGTGAAGAACGCTACTCAGGGTCAACCCAGAGCAAGCTCCGGTCTCAGGCCGGAGAGTCGAAGGATTGACTTTTTGTCGAAACAGGCATATAAAAACCCTAACACCATGGCCCGATATCTTTGATAATAGGCATCGGGCAAAACTGCCCGAAAACTCGATTATTATCACATTATCAGGGCAAAATGGCAAGATAATCAATGGTTATCTGTTAATAATGGAAAGTATTTGATCTGCTTCATCTCTATCACTATTTTTCTCATCTTCTGGCAGATCACGATAGTTGGTGTTCATTTGCCTTGTCCATCTTTCAACTAATTTTCTCGGAATAATTACTGTTCCATTGAAGCCAGGAGTTGTTTTTTTTAACATGTATTTCATCCATCCGCTCCATGCTTCGTGGGCATAAGAGGAAAGTAATTCACGAGCAGATAACAAGTCATTCGAGCGGACGGTTGATGTCTCGCTCTTTTTCTCTTTCATTGTAGCCTCCGCTCAATTCAGACGTTAGCCCAGGGAAAACGATACAAGATGATACTTAGGGCATTCCTCATATGGATCGGAATCGCATGTGCCGAGACATTGCACGGCATCCTGCGAGCAAGGCTCCTCAGCCCTCGCGTTGGCGACAGGGTGGCCCGTCGCATCGCCGTATTCAGTGGATCGGCAGTGATTCTGGTAATCGGCTGGATCTCGATTCCATGGATCGCGCCAGCCACCATGACCGATGGTGTGGTTGTAGGCGCGCTATGGCTCGTGTTGATGCTTTGCTATGATATCGGCCTCGCCAGATTCGTTTTCCGAATGTCATATAGTCGCATTCTCGCAGACTTCGACATCCGAAAGGGCAAAAAGTTTTAGGGGACGTTGCTGAAAATCATCACTTTACATTGATTGGTAATTGTGATAAAAGGTTTTTATGCCACGGCAAGCGAGATTAGACGCACCCGGAATCCTTCACCATGTGATGGTACGGGGAATTGAAGGTTGCCCAATATTTCTTGACGACCAGGACCGGCAAGATTTTGTCTCTCGGGTCAGTCAATTGGTGGGAATGACCCAAACGAGAGTGCTGGCTTGGGCTCTCATGGAAAATCACATCCACCTCTTGATATTCAGCGGTCCTAAGGGAATTTCTAAATTTATGCGGCGACTTTTGACGGGTTATGCGGTTCGATATAATTTGAGACATCGCAGAAACGGTCATCTGTTTCAGAATCGTTATAAATCTATTGTCTGTGAAGAGGACCCTTATCTAATGGAACTGGTTCGCTACATTCATTTGAATCCTTTAAGGGCAGGGATTGTGAAGAGTATAGAAGAGTTGGAAGGATACCCATGGTGCGGTCATGGCGTCCTGACCAGGAGGAGAAAGAACCATTGGCAGGAGACGAAATATGTCCTCAGGCAGTTCAGTGAAGAGACGAAAAAGGCGATTCGAGTTTACCGGAAGTTTATGGGAGAGGGAAAGCAGCAGGGGAGGCGGCTGGATCTGGTTGGGGGAGGGCTGATTCGAAGCCTCGGCGGTTGGTCACAGGTGCTTTCTCTGCGAGAGTCAAGAAAGGATATTAAACACGATGCGCGTATTTTGGGCGGGGAAGATTTCGTCCAAGATATTTTGAGGGAGGCGGATCGGAGCTTGCGACGGCAGCTGAAACTTGGAGAAAGGAAAAGATCGATTGACGATGTTATCAAGAGGATGTGCAAGGAAGAGGGGGTAGGAGAGGAGGAACTTCGGAATGGGGGCCAGAGAAGGGAAGTATCGAGATTAAGGGCAAAGATCTCCTCTCATTTAAGCCATGAAAAAGGAGTACCGATGGCAGAAATAGCAAGGCATGTGGGAGTATGTGGATCAGCCGTTGTCAAGGCAATTCAAAAAATGGGAGGCGATTAAATTCACAGATTTCATCAACGTCCCCTAATTTCATTCTTTCATGGAGGTTTAGATGAAAACAAAAATCAACCGAAGGGAGTTTTTGAAGGCAACAGCGACTACCGGTTCGGCGATCGTGGCGGGAGGGACATTCTTCCTTCCTTCTCCCCGTTTCACGTTGGTTAGCGAAGCAGGGGCTTCGGCACTTCCCAAACCCCATGTCGATGGCGAGAAAGCCTTGATGCGGCTTCT
The DNA here is from genome assembly GCA_016875195.1 of Deltaproteobacteria bacterium. Taxonomy (GTDB): domain Bacteria; phylum Desulfobacterota; class BSN033; order BSN033; family UBA1163; genus RBG-16-49-23. The sequence goes on along the minus strand of VGRY01000048.1, from coordinate 20,811 downwards.
AAAAGAAAGGAAGTCCCATAGAGAATACCGGCCGGGCCAACTTCCCCAGGAGGTGATTTCCAATCTGCTGTGGGCTGCATTCGGCATCAATCGACCTGATGGCAGACGGACAGCACCTACTGCACGAAACCGACAGGACATTGATGTCTATATCTGTATGGCGGAGGGGACGTACCTTTACGATGTTAAAGCACACGCCTTGAAGCTCGTGGTTGCGGAGGATCTCCGTGCCTTGACCGGCACACAACCCTTCGTCAAGGAGGCGCCAATCAACCTCGTCTATGTAGCAGACCTGACCAAGATGGGCAATGTTCCGGAAGATGAAAAGAGCCTCTTTGCAGGGGCCCACACCGGATTCATCAGCCAGAACGTCTATCTCTTCTGCGCATCAGAAGGGCTATCCACGGTTGTAAGAGCCTTGATTGATCGTCCGACCCTGGCCAAATCCATGAAGCTTCGGTCCGACCAAAAGATTGTTCTCGCCCAGTGTGTGGGGTATCCCAAGGGATGACGCTAAGGAGAAAGATATGGGGGAATTTAATTATGTTATTGCGATGAATTACCCCGCCGCAAGCAGCGGGGAATATAACCCCAAGGGATTTAATGCAATAACAGCAGATAGACGTATAGTAGACGTATAGAGGTTACTATCGTTGACTTATTTTCCCAGTTGTATAAATAACTTCTTCAACTCTTCTTCTACCTCTTTTCCGGGTCTTTTCAGAGGAAGCCTTGGATCTCCGCCGAAATAAGTTGCAAGATCCATCGCCATCTTCAAACCTCCGATCCCGTACTTCATTGTTACTGCTTTAGCAAGAGGGGTTAACCGGTTTTGCAATGCGGTTGCATCAGCCAGTTTCCCCTGCTGATAGAGGCTTTGAATTCGGACACATTCGGCAGGAACGGCATTTGCCACTGCGAGAATTCCTCCTACTGCCCCGATACAGAGGGCGGGGAAGAAGACGGGCGCTGACCCGACAAAGACCGCAAATCCCTTTTTCGAGAGATGGATGATATCGTTCAGTTGGCCGATGTTTCCGGAGCTATCTTTAATTCCGACGATGTTAGGATGGAAGGACAATTTTGCAACCAGTTCCGCGTCCATATTGACCCCGGTAAATTGGGGGACATTGTAGAGAAGGATGCCGATCTTTGACGCATCTGCCACGGCGACAAAGTGGTCGTAAAGAATCTGGGGTTTCATCGAACCCTTGAAGTAGGAAGGAGTGACAACAAGGCCGAAATCGGCCCCAATTTTTGCGGCCTGCTGGTTAAAATGGATGGTCTCCTGGGTGGATTCTGCCCCTGTTCCAACGATCATCACCTTTGATTCGGGAATCGATTCCCTCGATGCTTTCATGACTTTCATCTTCTCTTTTTCATTCAGATAGACGGCCTCTCCATTAGAACCAAGGACAAGATAACCAGAGAGTCCGGTTTTATTCCACTTATTGAAATTCTCTTTCAATTTATCGAGAGCCAGCGCTCCCTTTTGAAAAGGGGTGGTAATCGGGGGCAGGACGCCATGAAGTTTCATCATTTTTCTCCTTTAATAATAAATTGAAGGTTTCTTTTTTATCTCATTATAATTTATCTTGACAACTTTAACAAATTTGAATTTAATATCAAAAATTAATGAGTTAGGATGGTTTCCAATCTGAGGAACATCTGGAGGTGAGCTTTGGTTGAGGAGAGAGTCAAAGATGCGACCAAGATCTTAAACCTTTTGAGGTCAATGTCCGGTTATAGACCTCATTTTGAGATTATCGGTAACTACCGGTTGATTGATGATGGCATCCAGCCTGAGGCCACTATTATGCTCAAGGCCAGTGGGAAAGAGATGCATGAAGCGGATACGGGGGCCGGGCCGGTCGATGCACTCGCCAAAGTGTTAAAGAAGTCGCTCAAATCCATATTTCCTGAAGTGGATCAGATTAAATTAATTGATTTCAGTTCCAGAATTTTTGATCCTGGTGCCGGAACCGCAGCAGGGGTGGAAGTGGAGATTCTGTTTAGCAATGGGAAAGACGCATGGAGGGTCAAAGCATTTTCTGAAAATATCTGTAAAGCCTCTTTCCTGGCATTGGTGGATGGGTTTGAATACGGGATTTATATATCCAAAGAGGCAGAAGGGAAATAGGGCAGTCACCCTGAGGAGACAATCAAGAGGAGTTCACTATGGGTCGGAAAAAATTGGAAGAGGCCATTTTAAAAAAATCAAAAGACGGGAAACTCCCCTGTGCGGTCTGTTTTAAGATCGCTGAAGATTTTGGGATTTCAAAGAAGAAAATGGGGGAGATTCTGAACGAAATCAATATCCGTGTCACCCAGTGCCAGTTGGGTTGTTTTAAATGAAATTCTTGAGATATCCCACTCATTCAGATAGCTTAGGATGACATTTTTCGTTCAAATTATGAAAGATAGTTAGGGGCATTTTAAACACAGCACAGATTTAATAGTCTAACAATTTGATAATATTAATGAATTTTTTGTTGAGCCTTGTTGGTATAGAAATTGCTTTAACCAATTTGGTTTAACACATTGGAATCACACTCTATTTAAAAGGGACAGGCAATGTTGCTTTTTTTACAGCTCATTCTAACCGTGATTGCGATTTATGTTGCCGTCACCCATGAGGAAGAGACAAGACTCATTATCCCTCTGGCTTGCCTTGTTCTGATGTTTATCATAGGTCGGTTGGAAAGAACATCATCTGAAAAAGAGATGGCCAGGAAGGAATTTTTAAAATCAGAGATTGATAAGTTTTCTCATAAAGATTCGACTACCATTAAGGAACAGGACTTTTTCACCATTGAGACGCTCCTCTGGCCTAAAAACGAATTGCTCTTGCTGGACACGATTCATGCAATCTTCAAAGATCTGGGTTTTGCGATCACCCCCGGGATTCAATATCATTCTGTTGATCGGATTATCAAAGTGCCCAATACGCAGAGGTCTTTTGGGTTACAGGTCATGATGTACGAAGAGGAAGCAGATCGAGCACATCCCAAGATCACCCGACTTCTTCAATTCGAAAAAGAGAAAAAGGAAGGCGAAAAATCCATCATCGTTGCGAGTACCCATGTTCGCCTTACCCTTGCCGACAGAGAGAAAGCGGCCCATATCTCAAAAGAGTTAACAGATTTTCTCGTTCAGTATAATGTCAGCTTTATCACCGCACATCATCTCTACGGACTCTGGCAGAAAGCCAAGAGAGGGGAGATTGATATCTTTGCATTCTTTCAGAAGATATACTCCCACAGGGGCGACCTCTCCCCCCAGAAAAGAACCCTGGATTTTCTTTCCCCATCACCTGATTTGCCCATCCAATAGATAAAATAATCCCAACCAGCCCCATTTAATTTTTTCCTTGAATCCTTAGTCTCTTGAATCCATAATGATCTTATGAAGGTACGAGAAATTCTTGCAAAAACTGTACTTACACGAACGGCGATCTCCGGTTTTGACTACTGTATGAATCCATATGTAGGGTGCGGGCACGGGTGTCGTTACTGTTATGCAAGTTTCATGAAGCGGTTTACTGGCCACAAAGAACCCTGGGGCAGCTTTGTGGATGTCAAAATCAACGCTCCTTCCCTGCTGAAGAAACAATTGAATAGGGCAATACCGGGAGTCGTAGCGATCAGCACAGTCACCGATCCCTATCAACCCGTTGAAAAAAAATATGAGATAGTTCGAAGATGTCTCGAAATCCTTTTGGAGAAACAATTTCCGGTCAACCTGTTGACCCGGTCACCTCTCTGCCTCAGGGATATAGACCTGTTTAATCAGTTTCATGATATCGAGGTAGGATTTTCTATTGGCACAAACGATGAGAGCGCGAAAAAGATCTTTGAACCAAACTCTCCCACGATTGAGTCCAGGGTGAAGGCATTAAAAACTCTTCATATGGAAAAGGTGAAGACCTACGCCTTCATTGGGCCGCTGCTCCCCATGGACTCAAAAGCATTGGTTGAAATGCTGGAAGGGGCGGTGGATGAAATCCTCATTGATAAAATGAATTACCCAAATAAGGTGATAGGGTTCTACCGTAAAAAAGAACTGGAGTTTTATCTCTCGGATGATTATTTTAAAGGTGTTGGCGTGGAGTTGAAGGAAGAGTTTGAGAAAAAAGGAATTCCTGTTTCTTTAATATTTTGAAAAAAGGCAGGAATTGAATTATTATTCCAAGCTAATTTAAATATTGTACCTAAAATTGCGTTCGCAATTTTAGGTACAAATAAGCTACGTAGGGTTTTTTTGATATTTAATTGATTTTGGCATTTCTAAATAAAAGATTTCATGCGGAGATAGGACATGACTATTGGGCGATTTGGATTGAGGAGAAGAGATTATGATTTTCCACCTTTTCGGCCGCCAAGTGAAGCCAACAGCCTTTTGTTGAGGGTGACGAGGGGGTGTCCGTGGAACCGGTGCTCATTCTGTTCCATGTATAAAGGAATGAAATTCGAAAGGAGAGATCTGGACGAGGTGCTTGAGGATATCTCTATGGCGAGAGAATATTATAGCGATCAAGTAAGGACGGTCTTTATCGGGGATTCCAACAGCCTGGTTCTCAAGGCAGATGATCTGGTCAAGATTTTAAATCGTCTGTATTCTTCTTTTCCCCATGTTGAGCGGGTGACCAGTTATGCAAGGGCAAAGACAATTGCCAAGAAACCGATTGAGGATCTGCGGAAAATCTATGAGGCAGGTTTGAACAGGCTTCATGTTGGGCTTGAAACTGGCGATAGGGAACTATTAAAAGAAATTGATAAAGGGGCGACACCGGAGGAGATGGTCGAAGCAGGGAACAAGGCGAAAGAGGCCGGATTTGAATATTCCTTATATGTGCTGCTCGGAATCGGCGGGCAAGAAAAGTGGGAACAACACGCAAGAGGAACTGCAGATGTCCTGAATCAAATCGATCCCCACTTTATTCGTGTCCGAACGTTCATTCCGCAACCCAACTCCGTTCTTTACGAAGCCATGGAAGAGGGCCGTTTCCATCCCTCCTCTCCCGAAACGATTTTGAAAGAGACAAGGCTCCTTCTCAAGGAACTTGAGGTTACCTCCCAATTTCTGAGCGATCATATTTCAAACCTTGTTCCCCTTCACGGAAAACTTCCGGAGGAAAAAGAGGCGATGATTCGCCTGATGGATGAAGTTTTAAAAGGTTATCAGGATGACGAGTCGTTGAGAGAAGAGATGGAAGCGAGAAGACATCTGACCAACCTTTAAAGGGAATAATGGGGTGATGGAAGAATGGAATAATGATTTAATAAAATAAATCGAATGATCAAGATATGTTCTATCTTTTATTCCCATTGTTCCAGTATTCCAATATTCCATCGTTCCATAGTTAGGAGCCACAGGTAGAACAGCTACTGGAGGAGCAGCCACTGCAGGAGGAACTGGCGGTGCTTTTGAATTTTCCACCACTTGAGAAGGCAAAGGCGGACATCACCCGGCTCACTTTTTTGCTTTTACATTCCGGGCAGGTGATTTTTTCGGAAGAGTTAAAGACCAGTTTCTCGAACTCATGGTCACACTTACTGCAACGATATTCATAAATCGGCATCGTTGATTCTCCTTTACCCCCGTTAGAAAATCCCTGCGATTATGATAGAGGGGTTATCTATATAAAAATCAAATTATTATCCAAGGCAGAATGAACACTCCACTTTTCTAACGGGTTATATTTTCAAATTAACATTTTTTTAATTTGATCGGCAAGGTTCTGTGCCTTCTCTGCGAGATGGAATTTTCCCTCTTCTTTTAGCTCCGATACCATCTTATGGCAGACCTCTTCGAGTTGTCTGGCATAAGGTTTTTTGAAATTATTTTTAACCCGAAGGGGAATCAGATTCCGCCAGAGAGACATGGTCCTCAGATAAGCGTTTTTATAATAAGCATCCATTCCGAGGCTGAAGTAAAGCAAAAAGCGGAGTTCGCTATGAGGCGGTCCCAGCTTCCAGGCTTTTGAAAAATAACGGGAGGAAAGGTCATAATGTCCACTCGAGAGATAACTGCGACCCGCCCGGACATAAGCTTCTTGAATCCCTCCTTTGAAGATTAGTTCGAAAATATCTTTGCCCCTTTTATGGCCATAAACCTTATGGAGAAGGGAGTGGTGATCAAGAAGAAAACGGACCAAGTATGGATTCCGGCCGTTTTCTTTAAAAAGATCAATTAATTGCTCCATGGCGTCATGGAACAGGGATCGCATCTCCGATATGCCCAGGAGCACCCCTTGTTCCGCCTTGGAGATGATCCGCTCAAATTGCTGGGAGTAGTTTCTTTCATAAGGCAATTTCCCAATATGACGCTTGTATTTAATATACTTGGGGCGATAGATTTCGAGTTGATAAATATTTTCCCTTAACTTGATTGCTTCGTGAAAGATGGATCCGATGACCAGATCAAGAAGCCATTCGTTTTTCCCAAAAGTCTCTTTCCCTTTATTGCGGAAAAGGAAATGGGATTGTTCCTTCAGCGTGTAAAGAGGGCTCTGTCCTCTATCATCCGCCCAGTTTACGATATCAGAAAAGCGCAGTCGGCCTCTACGGTATTTACTGAAAAACTCCTCAAAAGTGAGCCGAGAGTAAAGAAGGCCCCGCACAATCTCCAGGATATTCCGATCTCGTATCGTATTTTTTCTCATACTATCCTTTCTTGGCAGTCCTAATATAGCAGGTTTTTTCCTCGCTGGAAAGGGGGGAGGTATTGTTAAAAATATTGACGGCGGGAATAGAAACAAGGTATATAATAAAAATGAATTCAAGAAAGGAGGGGGTTATATGGCGATCAAAGTTGGGATTAATGGGTTTGGGCGGATTGGCCGGAATGTCCTTCGAGCAGGTTTGAACCGGAAAGACATAGAGTTCGTTGCTGTCAATGATCTCACGGATGCGAAGACATTGGCCCATCTCTTAAAGTACGATTCAGTCCATGGAAAATTAGGGGCAAATATCGGAGTAAAGAAAGATGCCATCGTGCTCGATGGGAGGGAGATCAAGGTGTTCGCCTTGAAAGATCCCAAACAGCTTCCCTGGAAGGATCTCGGGGTTGATGTGGTTCTTGAAAGTACGGGGAGGTTTACGGATCGAGAAGGGGGGTCCATGCATATGAGCGCCGGTGCGAAGAAGGTGGTGATTTCGGCTCCGGCGAAAGATCCAGATGTGTCCATTGTGCTGGGTGTCAATGAGAAGGACTATGATTCTTCCAAACATCACATCATCTCCATGGGGTCCTGCACGACGAACTGCCTTGCCCCCATTGCCAAGATTCTGGTTGATGAGTTCGGGCTGGAATACGGGTTAATGACAACCATCCATGCCTACACCAATGATCAGGTCATTCTTGATTTTCCACACAAGGACCTTCGCAGGGCCAGAGCCGCTGGAATGTCGATGATTCCCACGACGACCGGTGCGGCCACTGCTCTCTCCCTCGTCATTCCGGAGTTGAAGGGGAAGATGGATGGGATGGCGATCCGTGTGCCAACCCCCAATGTCTCTGTGGTCGATCTGGCAGTGACACTGAAAAAAGAGACGACCGCTGAAGCTCTGAATAAGGTTTTGAAATCCTATGCCGAAGGAAAATTAAAGGGGATTCTGAGTTTCTGTGAAGAGCCTCTTGTTTCCATTGATTTCAATGGCAATCCTCACTCCTCCATTGTCGATAGTCCTTCGACCAAGGTGATCGGCGGAAAGTTCGCTAAGATTCTTTCCTGGTATGACAATGAATGGGGTTTCTCCAATAGGATGGTGGAGCTGTTTTTATTCCTGTTTGGGAAGAAGTGAAAGATGTAGGGGCAATTCATGAATTGCCCCTACGATGATATTGGAGAATGCTAATGGGCTTCCGAAAGGTAGATCAGATCGAACTCAGGGGGAAACGGGTTTTCATCCGGGTCGATTTTAATGTCCCCCTTAATGAAAAAAATGAGATCACGGATGATACCCGGATTGTGTCTTCCCTTCCCACGATAAAATTTGTATGTGAGGCAGGTGGTAAAGTTATCCTCGCATCCCATCTTGGAAGGCCTAAGGGGAAGAGGGATCCCAAATACAGTTTGGCTCCGGTTGCCGCAAAATTATCGAGATTGCTTGGAAAGGGAGCTTTGCTTGCTCCTGATTGTATCGGGGATGAGGTTGAGAAACAGATCGAGAAGATGAAGGAAGGGGAGGTTCTGCTTCTGGAAAACCTCCGATTTCATCCCGAAGAGGAGAAGAATGACGAATCTTTCTCCAAGGCGTTGGCTTCTCTGTGTGATGTCTATCTTAATGATGCTTTTGGTGCGGCCCATCGTGCCCATGCCTCGACCGAAGGAATGACGCGGTATTTGAAAACCGTAGCCTGTGGTTTTTTAATGATGAAAGAGATTGAAAGTTTAGAGAAAGCACTGGTCCAACCACAGACTCCTTATGTTGCCATCTTGGGAGGAGCAAAGGTTTCCGATAAGATCGGTGTGATCAAAAACCTCATGGATAAGGTGACCACGATTCTCATCGGCGGGGGGATGGCTTACACCTTCCTTAAGGCAAAAGGTTATCATGTAGGGAAGTCACTGGTGGAAGAGGATCAAATTGGGCTTTCGAAAAAACTTCTGGAAGAGGCAAAGGGGAAGATAAAATTTCTTCTTCCAACTGACCATGTTGCTGCTCAGAAGATGGATGTTGAGGCAAAGAGAGAGATCGTGAGCAACGATAAAATTCCCGAAGGTTGGATCTGCCTGGATATCGGTCCGGAAACGATCAAAGTATTTTCAGAGGAGATTCTATCTGCCAAGACGATCTTCTGGAACGGTCCCATGGGAGTTTTTGAGATGGAGCCATTCAGTCACGGAACCTTTGCGATTGCCAGGGCGATTGCGAAATCTTCTGCCTTTAGCATCGTCGGAGGAGGGGACTCGGTGGCGGCTGTGAATCAAGCCGGAGTCGGAGATAAGATCGGACACATTTCCACTGGCGGAGGAGCATCCCTTGAATTGATCGAGGGGAAGAAGTTGCCCGGGATTGAAGCCCTGAGAAGAAATGGTGGGGAGATCGGGTGATAGGGAGAATCTAAAGACTAAAGAGGTGGACTTTATGGGAAGATTGCCTTTTATCGCAGGAAACTGGAAGATGAATAAGACCGTTGAAGAGACTCTCGCCCTTGTCAGGGAGTTAAAAGGATCTCTGAAAGAGATTAAGGAGGTAGAGGTGGCCATTGCTCCTCCCTTTACTGCTCTCCACGCTGCGGCTCAAGAGTTGAAGGGATCCTCGATCCATTTGGCCAGCCAGAATCTTTTCTGGGAGGAGAAGGGTGCCTTCACAGGGGAGATTTCTCCGGTGATGATCAAGGAATGTGGTTGCCAGTATGCTATCATCGGCCATTCGGAGAGAAGGCAACATTTTGGTGAAACTGACGAGACGGTGAACCGAAGAATCAAAGCTGCGTTGAATCATGGTCTGAAAGTGATATTCTGCGTCGGAGAAACATTACAGGAGAGGGAACAAGGGGTCAACTTTTTAGTGGTGGAGCGACAGATCGAAGGAGGGTTGAAAGATTTTGGAGAGTTGGCACTTCAAAATCTGGTCATCGCCTATGAGCCTGTCTGGGCCATCGGGACCGGGAAAACAGCCACTCCTCAGCAGGCAGAGGAAGTGCATCTATTCATCCGTCAAAAAATAAGGTTTCTCTTTTCCCCAAAGATTGCGGACGAACTCCGAATCCAATACGGGGGAAGTGTGACTCCGGACAATATCAAGGGTTTGATGGAGCAGGAGAATATTGACGGAGCCCTCGTGGGGGGAGCCAGCTTGAATGCTGATTCCTTCTCGAGGATTGTCAGATTTAAAGAAATGTGATATATATAAACTCGAAAATCCGAAGCACGAAATTCGAAATCCGAAGCAATCTCAAATTTCCAAATTTCAAAGGTCCGAAACAAAAAAAGTTTAAGACATTTGGATTTTGAAAATTCGGATTTGTTTCGTGTTTCGATATTCGAATTTCGAATTTATTTAGGGTGTAAAAAGGGGATTGAATCAATGACAATCATTATCATATTACATGTTATTGTTTGTTTTGCCCTTATCTTGATCGTCCTTCTTCAGGCAGGGAAGGGAGCAGAGATGGGGGCTGCGTTTGGCGGATCGAGCCAGACCATTTTCGGAAGCGCAGGAGCGATGGGATTTCTCAGCAAACTGACGACAGTTGCAGCAGTGGTCTTCATGATCACTTCGCTTCTGCTGACTTATTCCTCAGCCAGGCGCACCTCGACGGTTATCAAGGAGAAGCCGATCCAGACCGCTCCTGCTGAATCTGAAAAAATTCCGGTTCAACCTCAGGCGCCTGTGCCTGAACCTAAAAAATAAAGGATGCCGAAGTGGTGGAATTGGTAGACACGCCATCTTGAGGGGGTGGTGGGTAATCCCCGTGGGGGTTCAAATCCCCCCTTCGGCACCATTTGAGAAACGGAGAGGAGAGGCGAACAGCCCCTCCTTTTTTTTAATAACCAAATTCCAAGCTCCAATAGTCAAATAAATTCCAAACTCCAATGTCCAAAACACAAGTTTGATCATTGGAATTTGGTGATTGGTTATTATTTGGGATTTGGGATTTGGTTATTGGAGTTTTATGTGTATGGATGATTCCTCTCCTGAAGTCACGACTGCCCTTGAAGCCATCCTCATGGCATCGCGGCTCTGCCAGAAGGTCAGGGAGGATCTCACTGAAGGAGCATCGATTCAGAAAAGCGACCGAACCCCTGTAACGATTGCCGATTACGGGTCTCAGGCAATCATCTGCAAATTGCTCAAAGATACTTTTCCAAATGATCTCGTAGTGGGCGAGGAAAATTCGACAGAATTGAGAAAACCAGATCGTTCGAACCTTCTCGCTCAGGTCACGCGCTATGTTGGTGATTTTTATCCTTCTGCTTCCTCAGATGAGGTGTGTGCGTGGATCGATCTCAGCTCCCATTCGGTTAGAAATCGGTTCTGGACATTGGATCCGATCGATGGGACCAAGGGCTTTCTCAGAGGGGATCAGTATGCGATCGCCCTTGCACTGATTGAGAATGGGGTAGTGCAACTTGGACTTATGGCTTGTCCAAATCTCTATGTGAGCAAAAACCAGCTTGATGGAAAGAAAGGATGTATCTTCCTTGCCTTGAGAGGGAGGGGGACTTTTCAGATGGACTTGGAGGGGAAGGCAAGTCAACCCCTTTATGTCTCAAAAGTAGCTGTCCCGGAGAAAGCCTCTTTTACAGAAAGTGTTGAGCCCGACCATGCTGATCACATAACTCACCTCAAGCTCGCACAGAAGTTGGGGATTACCCAACCTCCTCTCAAGATGGACAGCCAGGCTAAATACGGAATCGTTGCAAGGGGAGAAGCTACGCTCTATCTTAGAGTTCCTTCACCTTCCGAACCAGGTTACAAAGAAAAGATCTGGGACCATGCGGCAGGTGCGATTATTACCGAGGAAGCAGGAGGTACAGTGACCGATCTCGATGGCAAGCCCCTGGATTTTTCCTGCGGCATTAAGCTCGAAAAAAATCGTGGGATCCTTGCGAGCAATGGGATTTTGCATGGAGTCGTTCTAAAAGCGCTGGAGATGTGATGGGTCCTAAAATTCCAATCACCAAATAATGACCAATAACCCATGTCCCCAATAGACTTTTTATATTTTGGTTGTTGAGATTTGGTGATTATTTGGTTATTGAGATTTGGTGATTCAACAAGAAGGGGGTTGCAATGGAAAGAGCTTTTGTAGAGGTGATTGAATCGGAGATTCCGAAGAATTCTGTGCTGATCTCTATGGGACTTCCGGGAAGCTGGAAGAGCCCGGTGACCGAGGAGATCGCAAAGATGAAAGGGTTTCAGATTCTCCGTTCGGATCTGATTCGCCTGGAGGTACTGAAAGGGCAGGATATTTTTGACAATAAGGTTGCTTCCAGCCCCGAAAACAGGAGAAAGGTTTACGAGGAGATGTTTCGAATGGCACAAGAAGCTCTGGAGGTAAATTCAGGGGGATTAATCCTGGATGCCACCTTCGTCACCCAGGATTTGAGGATGCAGGCTGCAGAAATTGCTGAAAAGGCCAATCGACCTTTTGTGATTGCCGAGTGCGCCTGTACGGAAGAAAAATCAATCGAAAGAATTCTGAAAAGGACGAAAGAAAACTACGAATCGAATGCTCTCACACGGGAGGCCTATCTCAATAATAAAGCGATTTTCCAGCCCATTAATATTGACGATTTGAAAAAGAGGGCTCCGAAATTATCCATCATTCACCTCACGATTGACACCGAATATGACACCGCACCTGACTGGAAGATCCGAAAGATCGAAAAAAGGAGTTAGATTAATTTCAAATTTCAAAATCCAAATGTCAAAGGAATGCCAAATTCCAAAATTTAAAATATTGTTTGACATTCGGTCTTTGGATTTAATTTGAAAGTTGAACTTTGACATTTGACATTGAATGAATTTTATTATGGATATTTCCTCTCTCAAGAAAGCGCTCTTCAATCCTGCCATCTATCCGGATCACCCTAATGATATCCAGTTCGGCGAGACCCATATCTCCCTCCTCTTTTTTACGGGAAAGCATGTCTATAAATTGAAGAAACCGATGAACTTCGGTTTTTTAGACTTTACCACCCTTGAGAAAAGGAAATATTTTTGTGAGCAGGAAGTGAAGTTGAATCTCCGGCTTTCCCCCAAGATCTATCTTGGCGTGGTTGCAATAACAGAGGACAAGGGACAGATATCCTTCAACGGGGGAGGAAAGACGATAGAATACGCGGTCTGGATGAAGCAGATCCCGGAAGATCTTCTGATGGATAAATTACTCCAGAAAGGAGAGGTTACTCCGGAGATGATTCAGAAGGTTTCCGAAAAACTAGTCCATTTCTATTCGACAGCCGATACGAATGAGATCATCAAAAGTTTTGCAAAGCCGGAACGGGTCAAGCAAGATACGGATGAGAACTTCGAGCAGACAGAAAAATATATTGATCGGGCGATCTTGAAGGAAGCATATGAATGGATCAAGAATCGGACGAATCGGTTTTTAAAGAACCAGGAGAAGCTATTCGAACGGAGAATTGCTGAGGGTCGAATCCGGGATTGTCATGGCGATCTCCGGCTGGAGCATATCTTCTGGGGAGATGAAATCTCCATCTTTGACTGCATTGAATTCAACGAGAGATTTCGATATACCGATGTCGCTGCAGATATCGCCTTTTTGGCAATGGATATCGATTATCAGGGAAGAGAAGACCTGAATCCCTACCTGATCAATACCTATATCAATGGATCCGGAGATCGCGATCTCCTTGAGATCCTCGATTTCTACAAATGTTACCGGGCCTATGTCAGAGGTAAAGTGGAAAGCTTTAGACTCGATGACCCGAATATCCCGGAAGAAGAAAAAAGAGAGGCCCTGAAAAGGGCCCAAAAGTATTTTGACCTCGCTTACCGCTACTCACAGAAATTTTAGCAGGGTGCTGAAAAACTTCCGTCTGCGGCGTTTCCCCTGCCTATCGGCGGGCGGGCTCATCCTTCGTCGTTGCGGCGTACGTCCAAGTACGCCTCACTCCTCAGGACTTCGGGAGCCTTGCATCCGGATATTTTTGAGCACCCTGGGCAGAATGGTTTTTTCATTTTACCTGTTAGTTTTCCCTGCGGGTAGGAGTATTGCATCATGATCATTGAAAAGGCAGTCGTTGGTGACGCAGAGGAAATTCTTTCGCTTCAAAAGCTGGCCTACCTGAGTGAGGCTGAGATCTATAACGATTTTACGATTCCGCCGTTAAAACAAACTCTGGAAGAGATTAAGAAGGATTTTGAGGCCCAGATATTTCTTAAAGCAATCAGCGATGGGAGAATTATTGGTTCAGTCAGGGCTTTTGCAAAAGAGGGGACCTGCTATGTCGGACGCCTCATCGTCCATCCGGATTTCCAGAACCATGGGATAGGTAAACAATTGATGGGTCGGATCGAAGAGATTTTTCAAGAGGTCCCAAGGTTCGAGATTTTTACGGGCCATAAAAGTGAGCGGAATCTCCACCTCTATGGAAAACTGGGATATAGACGTTTTAAGACCGTAACGGCAAACGAGAAATTGATCATCATCTTTTTAGAAAAACATAATACCGGGAAGAATATTATAGTGAACGACTTTGAAGAGTAGTCATTGCGAGGAGCGAAGCGACGTGGCAATCTCATGAGATTGCTTCACTTCGTTCGCAATGACACATGATGGAGGTCAATTTTGTTAAGTCGTTCACTATAGATGAAAGGGGAATCTGATGGCCGGAGAAGAGTTAAACCCAAAGTATAAAGAGGGTGTGACCAAGGTCGTGAACCAAAGTCCTTATTTCTCCCTCCTGTCGATGCAGATTGAAGACCTGAAATGGGGGACCTCCCTTCTGGTAGTCAAACTGGAAGAGAAACATCTACAACCTTTTGGATATGTCCACGGAGGGGTCATGGCCTCAGTCGTAGATGCAGCCACTTTCTGGGCTACCTTTCCGCAGGTGGAGAATGGGTTGGGATTGACGACCGTGGAGATTAAGGTGAATTACTTGGCGCCGGTTCAGAAAGGTAAACTCAGGGCTGAAGGCCGATGTATCAAGATGGGCAAGACCCTTGCGCTTGGAGAAGCATTCGTCAGGGATGAAGAAGGAAAGCTGATTGCACACGGGACTTCTACGATGATGGTATTGCCCGGGCTGACGGTTAAGGGATATGAGGAACTCCCACCCGCCCGGTCTTAAAACCTGAAACAGGGGCTGGAAAAAGATATTGGGTGCTGTTAAGTTGTTTTTTTCTAGCTTGACATATTTATGTCTAAGTGATATGATTTCATACATGAGAACAACCGTCAGAATAAAGAACGATCTTCTTCAGCGAGCAAAACAACGGGCGGCAAGGGAAGGACGCAGTCTAACTTCGGTCATTGAAGAGGGTTTAGCCCTTACCCTAACCAGACCGAAGATGCATCCGCGGAAACGGGTGAGGTTGCCTGTATCCAAAGCCACAGGCGGTGTGTTGCCCGGAGTTGATCTTAATCAATCCGGCGCCCTTGAGGAAGTCATGGGAATGCCGTGATTCTCCCTGATGTCAACATCCTCGTTCAAGCTTTTCGATCTGATACTCCCAATCATGCCGTCTGTCGGGGGTGGCTGGATGAAGTCGTCAATGGCGATGCACGCTATGGGATGGCTCCGCAAGTTTTAAGCAGTGTGATCCGCATTGTAACCCACCATAAAGTATTTTCTGTGCCGAGCTCCTTGGATGAAGTCTTCCATTTCTCTAATATTCTGCTAAGTCAACCTCATTGTATCATTGTTCTTCCAGGAGAGCGACATTGGGAAATCTTCAACCGATTGTGCCTCGAAATGAAAATTCGCGGTAATTTAGTTCCGGACGCATGGTTTGCCGCACTGGCTATCGAATCTGGGTGTGAATGGGTCACTCTCGATCGCTATTATGCAAGGTTTCCTGGGCTCCGCTGGCGTTTCCTAAGATAATTATAAACATTATTTCTAGTCATACACAAAAGGCTTCTAATATTTAAAGCAGGAGGAATCGATGGATATCGAAACTTTGGAAAGTTTGATCAAGAATAGACGTTCAATCCGGAAGTGGAAACAGGATGATGTTCCGGATGAACTGCTAAAGAAAGCAGTAGAATTAGCCACCTGGGCACCTAACGGTGGCAATTACCAGGGATGGCATTTTGTTATCGTTAAGAATAAGGACGTGATCGTGAAGATGGCTGATGCTGTACAGTCGGCTGCGGATATGATCGCCTCCTGGCCGGAAATCAAATCATGGGAAGAGGATGTAAAGCGGTATCAGAAGAATACCTCATTCTTTAGAAACGCACCAGCGGTGATTGGAATTTTTATCAGTGAATATCGAAGTGTGATGGATAAGGTTTTATTAGCCAGAGAACCTGTTGATTCCGAAGCAAATCGGATTATGGGATTTCGAAGATTCGCTCCCACTGCGATTCAGAGCGCCTCTGCCGCGGCTACAACGATGTTATTGGCACTTCACCAGATGGGGTTGGGTGCGCTCTGGTTAGCTTCTCCGCTCATGGCGAAAAAAGAGATCGAAACAATATTAAAGATTCCTGCAGAAATGGGGCTCGTCTGTCTCATCGCCGCGGGTTATGCAGGCGAATCTCCTCAAAGAGACAGAAAGCCCGTAGGAGAAGTGTTAGAGTTTGTTCGTTAAAAATCTTCAGGCTCAATGATTTCACCTGACATGTAACCGAATTTTCTAGCCAACATTTACACCTTCCTTTCACCCTCAAATGTACCTAAAATTGCGATCGCAATTTTAGGTACATTTTGCAAAGGCAGTGTGAGAATCCACAATAATTTAGTAAAGATCTTCGGGAAAAACCTTCTGAGTCACTCAGGCGAGGGAAAATATGAATAAGTGAAATTATAAAAAATTAACGAAGTAGAAATGATCCACGGTGGGTTTAAGCCCAGAGAACATGATTACTTTTTGTTTTTGATGATGTCGAGGAACATCAGGATCTGTTTTTCTACCTGCTGGGGGGCATAGCTTCTGGAGTCGGTATGGTCAGCTTCGATGATCAACCCGGGTTTGCCGGTTAACCGGGTTACCTCCCGCTTCATATCGTATTGTCCGAGAGAGTAAGGTTTACAGCTGCGGTTCGAGTGCATGAGGAATCCATCCGCTTCGTAACGTTGAATCAGATTGACCATCTTATTGATCTTATAATCGAGGCTGCGATTGAGATGGATTGTGGCATAAGCCTGGGCCATTCCATCTAGAGAATAGGTAAGGTTGGGTTCTTCCATGGCCCATGCAGATGTGTAGGTATCCGCTACGAGGACAGCCCCGTTAGAGGAAAGTAGTTTAGAAAGATTTCGTATATCGTACCAGATGGGGATATTGTCCCAGATCAACCTGATCTCTTCGCGTCCAAACGCTCCTGTTTTTGTTCTAACCCTTTCCTCCAACTCCTTCTTTAGTTTTTTATAATAGCGGACTGCCCAGCGTGTCCCTCTGAGTGTTACGATAGGAGCCATATGGATGAAGGCATCAAAGGCGGCAATCGGGGCAGGACGGTGCCTTGAAAGTTCGAGAATTTCTTTCCATAAGGCAATCGTTTCCAATGACCAATCGGCCACCTTTTCAAAACGCTTTTCTGGAAAAAGCCGGTTCATTCGTTTTTCCAAAAAAGAGATGTAATCTTTCATCTGCCCCTGGACATATTTCAGGGTGTGCTCCTGGATCTCATCGTGGATAAAGGGAGTATCAAAGAAGAATACCGGCACATTATAGGCGCGTGCCTGAATCTCATACCATTTGATGACCGTCCCGCAGATATTGTTCCCACATACGAGAAAGTCAGGTTTGGGAAGGCGTCCGATAGGGCCTTTCCCAGTGAAGTAAGACCCGATATCCGTCAGGGCATAAGAGCAGAGATCATGGGAGTACCCTTTATGTTCAGCTGCTTCGCAAAGGGAAGGAGACATTCTCGAGGCCCCGCACATGGCCCCATAATTTTCAGGATAGAAGGGAAGCGCGCCCATGGCGTAGAGGGGTTCCACCGGGCCACCGCTTGTGATCCAGGCCACTTTTTTCCCGAACCAGGAGGGATGCTTCACCATAAAGTAATAGGCGATCATCAGGCGACGGTAAGCCGCCGTGGATTGAATCGGACGATAGGGATTAGTTTTTTGATTTTCTTCCATGACTTTCTTAGGGAATGACCGCCTTTAAGTTTGGAGTTCGGAGTTCGTAGTTCGGAGTACAAATTTAATATAGATAAATCTGAATTTAATTTCTCCGAACTCCGAGCTCATTACTCCGAACTATCCCGTCAGCATTTCTACAAATGCTTGTATCCTTATTTTCAGTTGTCCTTGCGAGGTGGCGGGGTCATCCACTTCCAGGAGCAGAGAAGGAATGGACTTGGCCTCGAGAGCACTTTTCAAGTCCGGATAATCAAAGTAGTGTGGCTCACAGTATTTATAGAAGAGAAAGATCACGCCTTTGGCTCCGGATTCCTCCATCTCTTTAATCAGGACTTCAAGATGAGCGCTTGGTCCTCCGTGTTTTGCCGGACATAAGAAAGATGATACATATCTTTCCGCAAGACCATCTATTGGGTCGATATCCTCACGTGTCATGAGGCGTAGGAATCGCGCTCCACTGCAGAGATTGTCATAGACGACAGAGGCTCCTGCCTCTTCGATCATCGTCAAATAAGAAGGGGAGTGGATCATATTGCCGATGAGGTAAACAGGGACGAACCCACCTGCTCCCTCATGATCCAGCGGTAATCCATTCAGCAATTCGTCTAAGAGGGCAAGGTAGCGGTTGCGATCCATTTGGTATCCGGCCCGAATGATTTGAGCAAAGTCATTACCCGATATCAGGCCGGGCCCGATTCGTCTGAGTTGATAAAGACGCTGAATTTTTTCTCTGATCTGATTAAAGAGCCGGATGGAACCTGCCAGGCTCTCCCGTGTCACTACCCCGACATTTGTTTCAAGGAACTCCTTGAATCGTCTGAATTCCTCCTTCAGATAGGGAAGGGAACGTTCGGAACTCAGGTTCGACGGGATCATCAAATGGAACTGGAGAGGGATGCGTTTCTGGAAAGCAAAGATATCGGAAAGACCCTGCATCACATCGCAGGTGTGGCTGAAGATGATTCCTTTTAAGAAATCAAGTTCTCCCTGCAGCAGACCTTCAAGAGACGATTTTGCCAGATGGCAACAGTTGGGAGGAATGTGGGCCTGGACACGGGACATCTTGATCGGAGGCCCCATCAGACGGAAGGGAAGCGCCCCCGCAGCATGAAGCATCTCCTCCGGAACGTAGGGGCAGAAAAAACCGATCGGGATGCGATCTCCAGGGAGATGAGATTTGATATCTTTATATTCGAGAGAAGCGATTCTCTCAAACTCTCTGATCAATGGAGATTTATTTTCCATGGCCCGTGCACATCTTAAATGAAATGGTGATCGTTTTCAATGCCCCTCACCCTCACCCTCCTCCATTGGAGGTTGTGTCGTAATCTTAAGAAAAGGAGGAGAGACAGTCAAGCTCAAAAGATTTAGAATGCGGGTTTTTTAGATGATAGGGAATCGTCACTTCCATAAAATGAAATGTTTTCATACGCTTGGCACGCGTGAATCCGAACGAATAAAGGTTACCGCTCTAAATCTTTTTCTCCTGACCGCCTCTCCCCCTTTTCTAAAGGGCGATTTTTTCGTATTACGACACAGTCTCTTGAGGGTGAGGGTGGGGGGAAATTGAAAAAAGAGAATGAATCTGTTATGAACTCCTAAAAAGTAGTGGAGGTGAGGATGAAAACCCGGTTTCGAAAAATTTTTTTGATATTGATTCTTATGTCAGGCTTCCTTTATCTGACATTTGCTCACCAGGCCTTTGGTAAAACGACTAAAAAACCATCTCCACCAAAGCCTCCTTCGGCTGTATCTTCACAGAAAAAGGAGCAACCTCCGAAGGAAACTTCAACTCAATCATCCTCGAAGGATCCCCTCGAGTGCAATGCCCAGTCTGCAGTGCTGATGGATGGGTTGACTGGAGAAATTCTCTACCAGCAGAATCCTGATCTGAGAATTCCACCCGCCAGTTTCGTTAAAGTTCTTACACTCTATGTGATCTTTGATGCCCTCCGCGCGGGACAAATCAAGATGGACGACATGGTGACTGTGAGTGAGAGAGCATGGAGAAGCGCCTGGAAAACGGACAGCTCGGCCATGTATATCAAGGTGGGAGAACGTGTAAAGGTTGAAGACCTGATCAAAGGAGTTGCGATTGCTTCAGGAAATGATGCGTGCATTGTCCTGGCCGAGCATCTTGCAGGATCGGAGGAGACCTTCGTGTCGAAGATGAACGAGAAGGCCAAGGCATTAGGAATGAACGATTCCCAATTTATGAACTCCCATGGTCTGTCTGCCGAGGGTCAATATGTTACGGCCCTTAATATGGCCATTCTGGCACGGCGATATCTTGAAGACCATCCCCAATCTCTTGCGCTGCACTCCGCTACGGAATTCGAATACAATGGCATTAAACAGGGGAACCGCAACCTTCTTCTGTATAAGAACATCGGGGTGGATGGGCTTAAAACTGGCTATATTAAGGAGTCGGGATATCATCTCGTGGCAACCGCAAAGAGAGACAGTCAAAGGATGATTGCGGTGGTGATGGGATGCGATAAAATGAAGACAAGGGCACCCGAAGCACAGAAGTTACTGGAACATGGGTTTAAGAATTTTTCCACAGTAGAGGCGGTGAAGAAGGGCGCGTCCTTTGGTCCACTCAAAGTTAAACGGGGAAAATTGGATCAGGTGAGTCTCAAGGCTTCTGAAACGGGATGGGTGACTGTTCCAAAAGGAAAAGAAAATTTAGTGTCCGCCGTCCCTCAATTGCCGGAATCTGCGACCGCACCCATTCAGAAGGGGCAGGTTTTAGCAAAGGTTTTGGTTCAGAAAGAGGGAAAGACGTTGAAAGAAATAAACCTGCTCGCATCCTCGGATATGGAGAAGAGTTTGATTCCTCCGTGGCCCGTCCTGGTCGGAGGAGTTGTGGGACTTCTTATTCTCTGCTTCCTCGGGTTATGGTTTTTTAGGCGGCCTAAGAGGAAATAAGTCTAAAGGGTTCCTCTAAAAATTAACGATATTTACTATCAACCTATACCAATCTAACCATCAGTATGTTATGGTCTGGCATCGAAATGGAAAATAAGGAGACAAATCATGATGCAGACCGGCCTTTTGGATTG
>VGRY01000047.1 GCA_016875195.1 Deltaproteobacteria bacterium | reverse complement strand
GGGAAGAAGTACCAGTTCACCTTTTCGCCGGTTGTCTCGCTGAACCGAACGACTTTCCAGGTATTGGCCGAGAGGTCCGGTGGGTTCTGGTGACTCCCCTGGTTGTATGTTTTTTCTCCGGGTCGCTGATTCCATTGCTTGCATGCAACCTGGCACCCTCTACACGCTGTGCATTTCGTCGTATCTATAAAAAATGTTTTTCCTTCCGCCATTGTTATCACCTCCTCTTTTATTTTTTAGTCTCAGCTTTTGGGGCTGGTTTGGGTTCGGGTTTTGGAGCTGGCTTAGCCTCAGCCTTTGGCGCTGGTTTCGCATCCGTTTTAGGTGCAGGTTTATCGACTTTTGGTCTTTCCTCTTTAGCGATGTTCACCAAAAATACTTTATACTCCGGAATCAATGTGTTGGCATCACCAATGGAAGGCGTCAGGATATTGGCGCTATCTCCTCCATCCTTAGGGACTAACCAACCATAATGCCATGTCATACCAACGAGGTGAACGGTCTGGCCAGCCACTTTAAAGGGTTTGATGCGGTTGGTCACCATGGCCTTGGCCCACATCTTTCCCCTTGGGGAGCTGACGGTGACGCGATCCCCGTTCTTGATCCCTCTCAATTTGGCTAATTCCATACTCAATTCAACAAACATCTGAGGTTCGGCTTCAACGAGCCATGGCTGATAACGGGTCATCAGACCTGTCTGCCAGTGTTCGGTCAGACGGTAGGTGGTTGCAACAAAGGGGAACTTCGGATCGCAGGTCGTATACTTATCAAGTTCGCCTTTGAAGAGCGGAATAGCTGGGTTGATCCTCTGGGAAGAAAGAGGATTCTTCTCAATGGGGCATTCCAGCGGTTCGTAATGTTCCGGGAAGGGACCATCCGCCATTCCCACTCCAAAGAAAGATCCAACGCCATCCGGCCTCATAATAAATGGATACCTTCCATTGGGAAGGCCCATGGGAGGCACGGCATTGTCAGGCACATCGCCTACCCACCTGGTGCCATCCCATTTGATGACCGCGCGTTTGGGATCCCATGGGTTTCCATTGAGGTCTACCGAGGCGCGGTTGTAGATGATCCTGCGGTTGAGAGGCCATGCATAGCCCCAACCGGGGAAGATATTACATGAAGCCACGGGTGTTCTATTTCGGCGGGCCATCATATTTCCAGCTTCCGTATAGCTGCCGGAATAGAGCCAGTTTCCGCAAGCCGTTCGGCCATCCGCCAGGAGGAAGACAAAGTTAGGAACCTGTGTCCCTTTCTTATACGCCTTCTTATCGATCGGATGCTCGGCAATGTCTTCGGTAAAGTAGCCATTGATCTCTTTGGCTACTGCGTGGAAATCAACTTTGCCATCCTTTGCATAATCCCATTTCAGCTTCAAGATCGGATCCGGGAAAGCGCCTCCCTCTTTGGCATAGAGGTCTTTTATTTTCATATAGAGTTCATGGACAATCTGTCCGTCTGCCTTAGAGTCACCGAGAGGCTCACAGGCTTTGTTCCGCCATTGACCCACTCGACCACTATCTGAAACACTGCCTTCTTTTTCGGTCGGCATGGCAGCCGGAAGCAGAAAGACCTCGGTCTTGATCTTTTTGGGATCCATCCCAGGGCCTTTCCAGAAGGAGCTGGTCTCGTTTTCGAAGAGGTCGATGTCCACCATCCAGTCCAGTTTGGATAGCGCTTGACGGGTCTTGTCTGAATTCGGGCTTGAACATGCTGGATTCATTCCCATACAGATGAATCCTGAAAATTTACCATTGAACATCTCGTCAAAGAGAAAGAGCCATGATGCGTTCTGGCCGACATCCAGTTTGGGAAGCCACCCATATCCGAAATCGTTCTCTTTGGTTCCGTTTTCGCCATAGAACGATTTGAGCAGACTGGCGATATATTTGGGACGATTCCCCCACCAGTTGACGCTCATCGGGTCAGATGTTTTTGGGGTGGTGGCATTATATTTTTCAAGATTGTCAAGGGCGGCATTTACTGCGGGCATGTAACCGGGAAGGATATGGAAGAGCAGGGCATGATCGGTGATTCCCTGAACGTTGGCCTCACCTCTCAGTGCATTGACACCGCCTCCGGCCATTCCAACATTGCCTAAAAGCAACTGGACCATTGATGCTGCACGAATGATCTGAGTTCCAGTTGTATGCTGGGTCCATCCCATGGCATAGAGCATGGTTCCGGCTCTGTCCGGTTTTCCTGTCGCAACGAAGGTTTCATAAACCTTAATGAGGTCAGCTGTTGAAGTACCGGTGATGGTGGAAACGGTATCCAGATCGTAACGTGCGTAAAACTTTTTCATCAGTTGATAAACGCAGTTTGGGTGCTGAAGGGTCATATCCTTTTTCGGGATTCCCTTCTCATCTCTCTCAAAGACCCAGGTTGCTTTATCGTAAGTCCTCTTTTCCGGGTTGTAACCAGAGAAGAGGCCATCTTTAAATTCGAACTTCTCGCTTACAATAAACGGGGCATTGGTATAATTGACGACATAATCTTTGAAGATGAGGTCCTTATCAACGAGATATTTGATCATTCCGCCCAGGAAGGCAATATCCCCTCCTGACCGCATGGGAACATAGATATCTGCCTTGGCTGAGGTGCGGGTAAATCTCGGGTCCACACTGATGACCTTTGCACCTTTTTCCTGAGCCCTTAAGACCCATTTCATTGCCACCGGATGGTTTTCAGCGGCATTGCTTCCCATGATGAGAATACAATCGCTCACCCCGATATCTGTCCAGCAATTGGTCATTGCACCACGTCCGAACGACTCTCCCAGAGCCGCCACAGTGGAACTGTGTCAGAGACGGGCTTCGAATTCGATATAGACCAGGCCAAGGGCACGGAGGAATTTCTGGTAGAGCCAGCCCTCCTCATTATTGACATGGGCGCAGCCAATGCCTGCAATGCCATTGGTCCGGTTGACCACCTGGTCTTTATCATTCTTCTGAACGAAACTGGCATCCCGGCTCTTCTTAACCCTCTTCGCAATTTCTGTCAGGGTCCAGTCCCAGGATTTTTCTTCCCATTTTGTGCTATTGGGTGCTCGGTAGAGGACTTTTTTCAGCCGGTCTTTGTTAGTAACGAGTTGATAGAGCGACATTCCTTTGGCACAGAGGCCGCCTTCACTCGTTGGATGATCAGGATCGCCTTCCGTGTTAATCACGGTTCCTTTTGCATCCGTGTGAACGATGATGCCGCAGCCGACCGAGCAGTAACAGCAGACGGTGGTCGTCTCTTTTGCTCCCTTAATTCGGAGTTCCTGGGCATAAGATTCAACCGGCGAAAGATCGAATCCCAGGCCGCCCATCACTGTCCCCGCGGCTGTGGCGCCAGAAATCTTCAAAAAACTTCTTCGCGTAATCTTCATAGACAAGTATTCACCTTCCTTTCTTAAGATTTTTGAAACGAGAGTTTAAGTTCACCCCCTTTCCAATTGATTAAGAAGGGAAAACAATTAACCTGATGGATTTGCTTTAGTTTCCCCCCATTTGTCCTTTTGGATAATCTGGATAACACTGGATATCAATGTGGCTAAACAAAACCTTGTGAAACATAACACAACTGAAATATTTGTCAAGGAAAAAATGTTGGCGTTCATATTTTTAGGTAGGTATGGGAAGAAAAAATAGATTGATATTCTAAGTTCTCTATGATATTGAAGAATTTAGATTATTGAAGAAAGGTGGAAAATAGAGATGAACAAAGAACAGATGGAATTATTTGAACAGATGCAGTTGGTTTTCGCTAAAAAAGATGACATCGAAAAAATGAGGCAGGAAGCCAACGCCAACTTCCGTAAATTAAAAGAGGAGAATAAAGAGCTTATTCTCGGATGGATCGAGGGAATTAGAGCAGAGATGGAAGGTTTGAGGAAGGAGATTCGGGTGGACACCAATCCCCTTCGTGAAGGGATTAAGGAGGAGATGAAAAAAGCCGAGGTAAAAATTGATTCCATGCTCTTCCAATCCATTCAATCCATCGAGTCATCCCTCCAGAAGATGAGAGAGGAGATCAACTCATCCATTCGACAATCCAAACAGGATATAGGTTCAGCTCTTCAGGCAACCAAAGATGAAACCTATACGGCCATTCTCCAATCGCGGCAGGAAATCGGTTCGAACCTCCGGCTGATTGGGGAAGAAGGGAAAATGAATCTTGCTCAATCGAAGGAGGAGACCAGAGCTGAACTAAACCGGTTAGGAGAAGGGATGGGAAATCTCGGCGTTCAGATTAGAAAGACCATCGAAGAAATTACGGCCTTGGATGATAAACTTAAAGCGGGTTTTAACGAGGTCAAAGAAGAGTTGGGTTCAATGATCAGGTTTTCTTATGCTGATCTTGAGAAGCGGTTTGCTACGCTGGAGTCGCGTGTCAAAGCTCTCGAAAAACTGGTCTTGCCGTAATAAATAGATTATAAAGGATTTAATCGATTAAGAAATTGTTTGGCCTTTAAAAGATACTCAATGTCCTGCTCATCTTTGGCATTTGGTTTTCTGACCTTCTTTAATCGGATCAGGTCATCAATTGAAGGGATACGAAAGAGGAGGTTTACTTCGTCATCCTCCTTCAACACCGAATGCTCATAGCACTCTTCAAATTCAATCGTTTCATTCTCAATATTCTTAACGCTCTTCTGAAAAAAGAGATCATACTTCTTCGTCCCGGAGAATCCTGTGACGATGGGGCTCTTTGTGTCAGGAAGATGGGAAAGCTCAAAATGGAGTTGTGTCAAAAGAAGGGATAAAACCTCTTCCTTATCTTCAGGGTGAAACCAGATATCGTGGTCTGCGGTGAGGACAGGGCCTCCGTAGAGAACGACCGCCCTCCGACCGATGATCAGATAACGGATTTTCTGGCGATTCAATTTGCGAAGGAGTTTGAAAAAATTAACTTCTTTTTCCGGTTTCATACGTTTTTAATCCAAACTTTTCAATAAAATTCTGAATCTCCTTCCACTCACGGTCAACCCATTCCAGTCTCTGGGCAGGAGAAAACCCCAAAAACCAGCGGAGATCTTCTTCAAGTTGACGCTGACGCCACAAAGGGATGTCTTTCATAGATTTTGGGTATTTTATCTTTAATGAAGCCATCCAGTTAACCTCATTATTATATTACCATATTTAAGGAAAAGTTTGAATGTTTTTTGTTGGGTGAGTTAAAAAACCTGATTAGAAAACAATGGGAAGATTCTTTAAAACAAGGCATTGACGAAGTCGGTGGCGTTGAATTCCTTGAGGTCGTCGATGGCTTCACCCACGCCGACATAGCGAATGGGGATGTTTAGTTCCCCTGTAATCCCCACGATGATTCCCCCTTTGGCTGTTCCATCCAGTTTCGTCAATGCAATTCCTGTAACTCCGACGGCCTCGTTAAAAAGTTTGGCCTGGGAGATGGCGTTCTGTCCTGTGGTGGCGTCGAGGACAAGAAGAATTTCGTGAGGCGCTCCAGGGCATTCCCTTCCGACAATTCGCTTCACCTTCTTCAGCTCCTCCATCAGATTGACTTTGGTATGGAGCCTACCGGCTGTATCAATGAAGACAATATCCGAATTCCTGGCCTTTGCCGCCTGGATGGAATCAAAGGCCACAGCCGAGGGATCGGATCCCTTGGACTGCTTGATAAAGTCCGCTCCGGCACGATTTGCCCAGATCTCGAGTTGCTCAACCGCAGCCGCCCTGAAGGTATCGGCTGCACCGATCAGAACCTTTTTCCTCTGGGTCGAATATTGATGGGCGATCTTCCCGATGGTCGTCGTCTTGCCGGCGCCATTGACTCCGACCACCATCATGACAAAGGGTTTTGTTTTAGAGAAATCGATCGATAGGGGTTTTTGGCCTGAATCAAGTATCCGGAGAATCTCCTGTTTGATATATTCTTTAACTTTCTCAGGGTCCTGAAGTTCTCCCCTTTTAAGGCCTTGCCGGACGCCTTCGATCAGTTGAGTGGTCGTCTTGACTCCCAGATCGGCTTCAAAAAGGACCATCTCGAGCTCATCCAGAAGGTCAGGGCCGAAGGTCTTCTTTCCGAGAAAAAGCCGATCAATTTTCTCAACAAACCCCTGATGAGTTTTTGAAAGGCCTTTCTTTAATTTTTCAAAAAAACCCAAAGGTTTCTCCTTTCCTTATGTATGATTCTTAATTTCTTTTTCCTTTGGATATCTCCCAGAATTCTCTTGGAGTGATGATAGGGACGGAATGGAACTTCTTCAGCACAAGAAGATCCTTATCTCCGGTAATGATATAATCGGGGTTGGCTACTTCAGAAAGGCCAAGAATCTTGATATCATCGACATCTCTGCAGGCCTCTTTATCTAACCTTTTAAAGCTGCTGATTTTACAAAATTCCTTCAAGTACTCAGCAATCATCAGAATCTTATCCTTGGGCATCTTCAATTTTTTCTGTAAGTTTCTTTGTACTTCAGACAGAATATGTTC
Source organism: Deltaproteobacteria bacterium (assembly GCA_016875195.1). GTDB lineage: Bacteria > Desulfobacterota > BSN033 > BSN033 > UBA1163 > RBG-16-49-23. The sequence goes on along the minus strand of VGRY01000047.1, from coordinate 27,300 downwards.
ACTGATGATGATTTCATGTTTTTCCAGGCAGAGTTCAAACAGGGCATGCGCCAATCCTCTGCCTGCAAATGCGGCCAGAATCACATTCGTGTCGAGGATCACTCTCATGACACTTCTTTATAGACATCCTCATCGGTGAGGATGCCCTGGGCCTCCGCAAAAGGGAGGACCATATTTCGAAGTTTACGAAACCGGTAGATGGCGATATATCTCTGCAGGGATTCTCTGACCAGATCGCTGATCGGTTTCTTTTCTGCCTTGCTGATCTCCAGTAAGCCCTCTCTTAAATCATCAGGAATTCGTATGGTCAGGGTCTGATTCATGTTTACCTCCCTTGCAATACAACGTAACACAAACGACGAAACTTGTCAAAAGGGTGCTTTCACCATGAATCGGCGGCGGACAACGGTCATTCGGTGTCTTAGTTTTCTTCTGGCGATGTTATGTTTTTTTACTTCAGGCCGGACAAAGAAGGTTGGAGAAAAGGATATATTCGGTTTGCATTAAAAAGAACTTCAAATGAAACTCTCTGGCCTTCAGGTCAGGGAGTTTCATTCAACCCGTCCTGGAACAAGTTCTTATCACCCAACTCTAACGACGACAGCATGCCTGGTTAAAGACTTTTATTGAAATCTTCGACTTCCAAGACTTGCCTCAAGTGTATTGGTGTGAGCGTTAAGTGAAAGTTTCTTGAGGGGTTCAACTTTTCCTTGAATAACTTTAAACCTCAAGTCATTCTACTTCGGTGAGACGACTCCGAAAAAGGGGTGGGGGCCACTGTACTGCCCCGGATATTCTTCGATTACGCTGATATGAGTCAGCAGCGTCTTTTCGCCCCATAGATCTGTCCACAGGTGAAGCATCAGAGAGGGTGGTTCCATCATAAATGTGGAAGGCGCTTCTTCGCGGAGATCGAGGCAAAGCTGCATCCCGATAGCAGGACAGGTCGTGGCAATCGTCCCCCCGAAATGGCGAAAGATTGGTCGATGGAGATGCCCGCACAGGACCCGTTCAACCTGTGGATGTTCCGAGATAAGGGCGTGAAACTCTCTCCACCCACGAAATTCTTCCTTGTCCATGTACCTGATGGCTGAGGCAAAGGGCGGGTGATGCATGAAGATTATCGCCGGAAGTCCGGATCTAGCCGAAAGAGTTCTTTGAAGCCATGCCCTTCTCTTTGGACCGAATCCACCTCCGTGTTCGCCAGGCGTAACTGTGTCGAGGCCTATCAGGTGAACGGGAAAGTCATCAAGGGCGAAGCAGATATACGCTTCATCCTTCTCCTCGATCGAGCAACTTAGGTAGTTGTGTTCGGGAAAGGTCTTACGAAGACTTTCCTTGTGATCGTGGTTTCCGGGTACAATGACAAAGGGAGGTTTGAGTGGCGATAATAATTGTCGCAGCAGAAGATATGATTCCGGGGCGCCTTCGTCGACAAGATCTCCTGTGATCATTACAAGGTCAGGCACCGGGTTGAGGCGGTTAATATGATCGACCGCTCTTTTCAAGGGCTTGGTCGTATCCGCCACGCCATAGGCAAGCACTCCTTCTGGTTTAAGATGGAAATCGGAGATCTGGGCGATCAGCATGGTTGGTCCTTCATGTTATAGGAACCCGTGGCGATGCCGGCGGCTGCATGTTCCGGCCTGAAGAAAATTTCAATCTCCTTATTTTCACGATCTCCGGGTATGACTCGGTCGTTTAAAAAGAAGACTTGATTAGGCATAAAAACCATGATCCAATGCCGTTTCGTACAGGGTAACTATGTTTCCAACCGGTGTATCCACCTGAAATCGGTGGCTTGGACCGAAAAAATAACCTCCATCCTTTCCAAGTATTTCCATTGTTTCCTTTGCTATAAACTTAATTTCCTCGATTGTTCCAAAAGGCATAAGCCGCTGTACATCGATACCACCATGAAAAGTCAGTTGCTTCCCATAGTTACCCTTTAAAACACGAATATCCATGCCCTTAGCGGTGACTTGGATTGGATCCAAAACGCATACTCCCGCATTAATAAAATCAGGAATGAGTGGCAATATACTTCCACAGGAATGAAGAATCAGTTTGACTCCGTAGGAGGATGCGAGGTCTGCAAGTGTCTTCAAATTAGGGAAGAAGAAATTTAGGAACATGTCCCGGCTGATAAGCAAACTATCCTGAGATCCGAAATCATCTTTGTAAAAGAGGAAATCAATCATTCCTTTTGCTGATTTAAAAAACTGGTCATAGTAGCTAACCAGAAACGCCATTACCCGATCAATTGCGGCCCTTACCAATTCGGGATTCAGAGCCAAATCTACCATGACTTTCTCAAATCCGAAAAGGTAAGTCATTAGATGAAAAACTCCGTGATGACCCTCAACATGAATCCCCGGAGTGGAAATGGCATACCCCTTAAACTGATTACAAATGCTTTTAATTTCAGAGAAATCGAACCACTCTACCCGAGGCCAATGGTGTTTCTGAATATCTTCCAAAACCGATGCATTTTGCAGGGGGCTGTAAGAAATCAGAAAATCATTCCCTTTCTCTGAATTATGCACATGCCGTCCAACCCCCCACATGTCCACTTTGCTCCCATCCCTCTTGTCCGGGAAAGTGGGGCCAACGTAGGTTGGGATGACCTCGCGGAAATCCACCCGAAAGCGTTCTAATATACCCCAATAATCTAAATCAAGCGCTCTGGAAAGTTGTTGAGTAACCAGTTCGGTTGCCCTGAAATTAATGGGTATCCGGTCAGGTTCTTGATGCGATAGAGCAATCTTGACACGTTCTTTTGAATCCAACATAAGGTCCTTAACTATATAAGATGATAAATTGAACTGAGTATCCTTTCTCGATGAAAGCAAAGGACTCTAAATGGTCCTATATCCCATGGCTCCAGAGAGCTCAAATAAAAGTATCATGAGGTGGTCACATTTCCCAAAATTATTCTTTAATGATATATAGCTTTTCAGATGAAATTTCTAAGTAGATTTTTTGTCCCAAAATGATATTTTCTGATTCTTTAATGTCAACTGTAATTTCATTATCCGGCGAAAGGGTGCAAATCAAACGTGTTTTTTCCCCGAGGTAAAATGCATTTTTGATCGTTGCGATCAATTGAGCTTTGTCCGAAGTGGACAATTGTATATCCTCAGGGCGAAAGAGCAATTGAACTTCTTCATGATCCTTTTCAGGGAGTTCATCCGGTAATTGCAAAGATACGCCTTCTGTGCAGAACATCTTCGTTTTTCCTTGGGCTATAATTTTTCCGTGAAGTAAATTATTGGTACCAATAAAGGTAGCGACAAATACCTCTTTCGGTTTCTTATAAACCTCCATGGGGGTCCCAATTTGGCAGATTTTTCCATCTTTCATAACGGCAATGCGGTCTCCAAGGGACATCGCTTCAACCTGATCGTGTGTGACGAAAATCGTGGTGATCTGCAGTTCTGTCAAAAGACTATCCAGTTCGATCCTCAATTTATCTCTTAGTTTTGCATCGAGTGCTGTCAGTGGTTCATCCAATAATAAAACATCGGGTTCGATTGCAAGGGCCCGTGCTAATGCAACTCTCTGTCTTTGGCCTCCCGAAAGCTCGGCAATCGAGCGATGGCGAAGCTCTGATATTCTCACCAGAGAGAGGCTGTCCATAACCCTCTTTTCAATTTCGTCTTGCGACAATTTGCGCACCTTTAGACCGAAGGCCACGTTTTTATAAACATTCATGTTTGGAAAAAGCGCATAATTTTGAAAGACAATGCCTATATTCCTTTTCTCAGTCGGGACTTCGTCCATTTTCCTGTCTTCAAACCAGACCTCACCCGATTCGTAATTTTTTTCTAATCCCCCAATAATTCGAAGCAGAGTCGTTTTTCCACAACCAGAGGGTCCCACGAGAGCGGTCGTTTCCCCACCGTTGATGTCTAAGGAGACGTCTTGGACCGCTTTCGTTCCATCAGGGAATGTTTTTGAAATATTTTTCAATCGTATAGGTACCTTTTTTCTCTTCATCCTCTTGAATCCCTGTCCTTCCGGGTCAATCTTTCTAATTCGATTCAGACGTTAATGACCTGCTCTTCTTTACCACCCAGGTATTGAGCCACAATTGTGATTGGAATCAGAATAACAAAAAACAGCGATGTATAGGCACTTCCCACTTCAATTCTCATAGAGGCATAGGAATCATACAATCCTACCGGCAGGGTCATATTCAAGGGGGTCATTAAAAAGAGGGTCAAATTGAATTCCCCGAGGGAAATGGTAAAGACCATTAGGGCTCCAGCAATAATGGCATGCTTAACGTTGGGGATAACAACATGGAAAAACTTAAACCAGAAAGGTGCCCCTAAACTGGTCGCCCCCTCTTCAAGGAGGTCCAGATCGAAGGCTTTCATAGTTGAAACAACTGTCCGAATCATGAAAGGAAGTGTAAAGACAACATGGCCAATAAGGATGAAGTACCAATTTCCTCTTATAAAAGAGTGTGTCTGGATCAAAGCAATTGCAAGAGCAATTCCAGGGATGGCAATTGGCAGCATAATTAATTCTTCGAATAAGGCAATGAACCGGCTTTTGGTCTTGACCAAAACATAAGCAGCCGGTACACCAATGAGGCATTGAATAATTACACAACAGAATGCAATCAGTAAGCTCAATTTAATTGTATGGGAGTAGTGTTTCAAAACATACCGATACCAGTCAAGGGTGAAGTTGCCAAAAAGACCCTTTTGCCAGGCCTCTGCAAATGACCCAATCAGGGAAATAATGATGGGAATGATAAGGAAAAACAGGATGATCCAAGTAACGATCAGTAGGCAATAAAAATAGGGAGATCTTTTGTTGTGGCGCTTTTTCACGACTCTACTCCCAAAATACGATTCAGTGTCAGAATGAGATACGTAATTAAACCTAGTACAATCGACAAGGCGCTGGCCATATTGATATTGAAGGAGAGGGTCGTTTCTGTATAGACCAACATCGGTAATATTTCAAATTGTTCGGCCAAAGTGAAGGCAGTACCAAAAGCACCCATAGAGGTTGCAAAACATAATGCACTCCCGGCAACGAGGGCAGGGACAAGCATAGGGAAAATTACTTGAAACAGTGTTCGTATCTCCGAGGCACCGAGACTTCTTGCGGCCTCCTCAAGGCTGAGATCCAGCTTCTTGATCGCAGAGATCATCGTAAAGGTAACCCGGGGGATAGAAAAGTAAAGATAGGCAACAAAAAGACCTGAGAGTTTGTATGCAAATGAAATCTTTTTCCCAAAGATAGGTTCTGTTATTTGTCCAAGTAGACCAGTATGTCCGAAAAGGATAATCACCATAAATCCTACTACCACACCTGGAAACGCCAGAGGAAAATTGACCAAAGCAACCATGATTTTCTTCCCCATGTAATTGTATCGCGCCAGAAAGAAAGTAAGCATGAGGGAGAGAACCATGGTTACAAACGTGACTCCCAGGGAAAGAAAAATGCTATTTAGCATCGATCGTCGATAGCGTAAGTTAAAAATAATATTGAGGTAGTTCTCTAAGCCAAGAGATTCCTTAGAGATTTTTAACCCGGAGTAAAATAGAAAGGTTATTGGGTAGACAAAAAAATAGGCTACAATAGTCACCGTTGGCAAGAGAATGAGAAAAAGCCTAATATCCGGTTTCTTATCCATCTGGACGGCTCGATCATGGGGAAGAGGCTTTAAGAAACCAGCCTCTTCCCCATTCATCAAATTACTTTAGAACTTCCTGCATATAGCGGTTTTGAAAGATAGTCATGACGTCAGACATTTTTTGATAATCCACGGCCTTTGCACGTGAGTATTCACTCATCGGTAGAAATTTGGCCTTTGTTTCTGCGTCCATAGCTGTGGGCCTCACAGGGCGGACAAAGCCTTTGGCAAAGGCAGCCTGCCCCGCATCACTGAGGAGAAAGTCGAGGAGCTTTTTCCCATTTTCAAGGCGTGGTGCATTCTTGACCAGATAGGCCGTGTAGGGAACCGTGATTGTCCCTTCTGTGGGAATAACCCATTCCACATTGACTTTATCAGAAAATTTCATACGATATGCATTAAAATCATAATCAATCATAATCGGGATTTCGCCTTTCACGACCCTTGCGTAAGAGGTCTGTTTGGGAGTCATTGGGCTATTTTTGTTCAATTCCTTCAAATAGGTTATCCCGGGGGTCCAGTTATCCAATGTACCTCCCATTGCGATATTTGCGGCCGTACAGGCTACATAGCCTACAAAGGCAGAGGTTGGATCGAGGAAGCCAATCTTTTCTTTATAGATCGGTTTGAGCAGGTCTTTCCAGGAGCGAGGGACAGGGAGGTTTCCTATCGCGTCTTTGTTGACTGCAAAACCAAGTGTGCCTAAATAAATCGTGAACCAAAGCCCTTGTGGATCTTTCAGGTCCGAAGGGATTTCATCCCAGTGCTTTGGTTTATAGGGCGCATAGAGACCTTCTTGAGCCCCTTTAATGACAAACGTAATCCCGTGATTGAACCCAGTGTCTGCTTGAGGATTGTTCTTCTCGGCCATTAGTTGGGATAGGGCCTGCCCGCTATTTTTATTGTCAATTGGAATTCGAATCCCGGTCTGTTTTTCGAAGTTTTCCATAACTTCTTTGGTATTGGCCCACTCCGGAGCCGCTTGGTATGCGACCACAACGTTTTGAGCGAACGCCTGAGGGTTCATTGGTGAGACAAAAAAAGTGAATAAAACCAATAAAAAGATCACTCCCCCTACATTTCCAAACCTGTGTTTGTTCATTGTACACCTCCTCGTTTATTTTATGGATTAAAAGCATTTAGCCTAAATTATTATAATAGCCGTCCCTCACTCCTTCCTCGCAATTTAACCTGATACTTGAACTTATCGCTTCGATAAAAGGCAATTAGTTTCTCGATGACCTTTAAATTATCAAGGTAGGTCATTCGTTTTACAACCAATACGGGACCTGATTTCCCAAGTCCGAGAAGATTGGCATCTCTCCCTTCAATCATCGCTGCTTCTATGATTTCATCGCACTCGTGCAACGTGAGATGATAAATTTCTTCCAAAGTCCGGTAGAGGGAATCGTCCTTAAACGTAACGCTAAGGAGATTGGGGACCAAATCTTTGTTTAGGTAACTCGTAAGGATCGCCATAGGTTCATTATCAGCCAGCCGCAATCTCTTAACCTTAAACACTTTTGTTTCCTTATGAAGGTTCATTTCTCTGCGTATTTCTTCAGAAGCGACTATCTCTCTTTTTTCGAGGTAGTGAGTCCCCGGTTTCATCCCTCGCGCAAGGAGTTCCTCTGTCGAACCGTAGATTGAACCGATCCTATGAATGATCTTTGGCTGTGCGACATACGTACCCACTCCTCTACTTTTTACCAACAACCCTTCCAATACGAGATCCCGTATGGCCCGCCGAACCGTTTCCCTTGAAACGTTGTATTCATCTTGGAGCTTGGGTTCCGCTGGAATGATCTCCCCAGGCAGATAGATCTTGTCGATGATTTTTTTGCGGATCGATTCCTTAAGTTGAAAATACAGGGGGATGGGGTGGCTCGACAGAGAGTAGGTCGTCATGACGTCATTATATCTTTTTAAATATAAATGTCAAGATGACAAAATAGATGTTTTCAAAGATCAAAATTATATTCGTGAGGTAAATAAATTAGTAGTGGGCAGCAGTCATTCGGTATGTAAAAAAGGCGAGAGTTTTTGTTCTCGCCTTTTTTACAAGAGTCCTGTAGGTGGGTTATTTTTTATCCTTCACATCCTCGTAGTCGGCGTCGACCACGTCTTCCTGGGCTTTTTGACGCGGACCTTCCTGTGGACCGGCTCCCGGACCTGCTCCAGCGGCTCCCTTTTGGGAAGCTTTGGCATACATGGCTTCGGCCAATTTATGGGAGGAGCGTGTCAGTTCGTCCTGGGCGGATTTGATCGTGTTGAGATCGTTCGTCTCCATCGCCTTTTTCGCTTTTGCAATGGCATCCTCGATGTTCTGCTTTTCTGAGGAGTCGACCTTATCGCCATATTCCTTCAGGGATTTCTCCGTCGTATAAATCAGGGTGTCGAGATGGTTTCGAGCCTCTGCCTGTTCCTTTCTCTTTTTGTCGTCTGCGGCATGTGCCTCGGCATCGCGGACCATCTTCTTAATCTCATCCTCGTTCAGACCGCTCGACGCGGTGATCTTGATGGACTGCTCCTTTCCGGTTCCAAGGTCTTTTGCCGAGACATGGACAATCCCGTTGGCATCAATATCAAAGGTCACCTCGATCTGCGGGATCCCTCTCGGAGCAGGAGGAATGCCCACGAGTTCAAACTGTCCCAGGGTTTTATTGTCAGCGGCCATATCCCTTTCCCCCTGGAGCACATGGATGGTCACCGCAGGTTGGCTATCGGCTGCCGTTGAGAAGATCTGGCTCTTCTTGGTCGGGATGGTTGTGTTTCGCTCAATCAGCCTGGTGGCCACACCGCCGAGCGTTTCGATTCCAAGGGAAAGCGGGGTGACGTCGAGCAGAAGCACATCCTTAACCTCGCCCTGAAGCACTCCGGCCTGAATGGCAGCACCGATGGCCACAGCCTCATCCGGGTTGACGCTCTTGTTCGGTTCTTTGCCGAAGATCTGCCTGACCTTATCCTGGACCTTTGGCATCCGGGTCATCCCGCCCACCAGGATCACCTCATCGATCTCCCTTTGTGACAGGCCGGCATCAGTAAGGGCCTGACGGCATGGGCCTTCTACGCTATCAATCAGATCCTCGGTCAGTTTTTCCAGTTTGGCCCGGGTTAATTTTATATTGAGATGTTTCGGCCCAGAGGCATCTGCCGTGATGAAAGGAAGATTGACATCGGTCTCCATCATATTGGAGAGTTCGATCTTTGCCTTTTCAGCAGCCTCTTTCAATCTCTGGAGGGCCATTTTGTCTTTTCTAAGGTCGATGCCCTGATCTTTCTTAAACTCATCAGCCAGGTAGTCAATGAGGCGCTGATCAAAGTCGTCTCCGCCGAGGTGGGTATTTCCATTGGTTGATTTGACTTCAAAGACGCCGTCGCCCAACTCCAGAATGGAGATGTCGAATGTTCCGCCTCCAAGGTCGAAGACCGCGATCTTCTCATCCTTCTTCTTGTCAAGGCCATAAGCGAGAGAAGCAGCCGTAGGCTCATTGATGATCCGGACCACATTGAGCCCAGCGATCCTTCCGGCATCTTTGGTCGCCTGCCGCTGTGAGTCGTTAAAATAAGCCGGGACGGTGATGACTGCATCCGTCACCTTCTCTCCGAGATAGGCCTCAGCTGTCTCTTTCATCTTTTGAAGGATGAAGGCAGAGATCTCGGGGGGACTGTAATCCTTATCCCTCGCCCTGACCCAGGCGTCATTGTTCTTGTTATCAATAATCTTATATGGAAGGATTTTGATATCCTTTTGAACTTCGGCGTCGCTATACTTCCTTCCCATCATTCGCTTGATTGAAAAGATGGTGTTTTCAGAGTTGGTGATGGCCTGACGTTTGGCAATCTGGCCGACGACCCTTTCGCCTTTATCGGTAAAAGCGACTACAGAGGGCGTGGTTCGGCTGCCTTCGGGGTTGGCGATGACGATCGGATCCCCCCCTTCCATCACAGCGACGACCGAGTTGGTTGTTCCTAAATCGATTCCTATTGTTTTAGCCATGTTCATTCTCCCTTCTTTACCCCGTTAGAAAGTCCCCCGTGCGAAGCTTAGCTTCTATGGGGCTTTTAGCGGGGATGCGTTAATTTCGTTTTAAACGAACACGGGGGGTTAAAATCCCGTGTGAGCCCCGCAAGAGACCGAAGGTCTTACGGGGGGAGCCATCCCATTGGAGTGCCTAAGGCACTCTAACGGGGTGCACATAGTGAAAATTATTCATTTACCTGACTCTCCTTCGATGGAGACTTCGACACCGATACGGTTGCAGGCCTGAGAAGCCGTTCGTTGAGAAGATATCCCCTTTGAAATTCCTCGACCACCTGTTCCGGTTCATGTTGATCTGTTTCCACAACGAGCATGGCCTCATGTAAAGCCGGATCAAAGGGTTTGCCAACAGAATCGAACTGGACCAGACCGAACCGATTGAGGGTCTGGAGGATCTGCTGGAGGGTCAATTTGACCCCTTCGGTCAGAACCCCTGTATCCACCACCTTTTCGGCATGGTTAACCGCCCTTTCGAGATTGTCGATAAAGGGTAAAATGGATTTCATCAAATCCTCATTAGCAAATTTCATCCAATCCTCTTTTTCCCGGGCAGCCCTCTTTTTATAATTTTCCAGATCGGCGGCTGCTCGCAGGAGGCGGTCGAAGTTCTCTTTGGCTTCCTTTTCCTTCTCATCGAGTCTCTTCTTCAGCTCTTCGATCTCGTGGTCTTTATCTTCCTTCTTTTTCTTATTTTTATGGGATTTTGATTCAAGGTGATCCTCTGATATCTTTCCCACTTCTGTATCCGGTGTCACCGATCCATTTTTCTTTCCTGATTCACCCATTATAAATACTCCAATCTACCCAGATGTTGCATAATTTCTGCTCAAACGGGTAAGGGCGATCCGTTCGGAAAGGTTTCGAGGCGAACCTTTTTCCGTATCAGCACTTCCGTTTCGTTTCCCTGCCGGAATTCACTTTGAGTGAAGTCCCCCGTTTTCTATAAAATTAAAAAAAACCGCCATTCGAAGCCTTGTAGGGCGGATTGCCCTTGCCCGTTTTTGCAACTGGCTGGTCTAATGATAGTAAGTATCCAGAATCTCGCTCAGCAGCCTTGCTGAGTAGTCCACCAGCGGGATGATTCTGGAGTAATTCATCCTTCGAGGTCCAATGACACCCAGGGCTCCCCAGATCCTTCCTTCACAGCCATAGGTTGAAGTGACGAGACTGCATGTCTCCATCTGCTGCACCTGGCTCTCTGATCCGATGGAGATCTGAACTCCTCTTGGGGCCATGCACTTGTCCAGGAGTTTGACCAGAATGGTTTTTTCCTCAAAAGCGCGGAAGAGATTGGTCATTGTCGAAATATTCCCAAACTCAGGCTCAGAGAGAATATTGGTCCTCCCCTCGATAAAGACATCGGTCTCATCGAATGAGGAAAAGGCTTTGCCTCCCAGCTTGATGGTCTGCTGGTACAGGCGATCATAGGCATGCTTCTCCATCCTCATCTGGCTGAAGAGTTTCTCCCTCACCTGCTGGAGCGTGAGTCCTGACAGAAGTTTGTTGAGATTATCGGAAAGATGTTCCAGATCGGATCGGGAAAGATCTTCATCCATCTCAACAATTCGATTCTGGACAATGCCTGTTGTGCTGACGAGGATGGCCAGCGTCAAATTATTTCTCAGTTTTACGAGCTCGATATGTTGAAGGATGAGCTCGCTCAACCGGGGCGCCCAGACCACGCCAAGGCAGTTAGAAGAGGTTGAAAGCATCCGGCAGGTTTCCCGGAACAGGTCTTTCACCTCCGACTGGACAACGGTGTACCTTGAACGAATCTCCCTCTTTTCCCTGCTGCTCAATTCATTGATGTCAAGGAGATAATCGACATAGAAACGATAACCCCTCTCTGTCGGAACCCTTCCTGCTGAGGTATGAGGTTGAAGGAGGAACCCCATCTCTTCCAATTCGGACATGATGTTCCTGATGGTCGCAGGACTGAGTTGGAGACCCGATTTTCTCGAAATGGTCATCGAACTTACTGGCTCGGCAGTGAAGGTATAGTCTTCAACGACGATCTTGAGAACCTCTTTCATTCTGTTGGTTAGAGGAAGCATCGGTCTTCTTAAAGCCCTTTAAAATCCGTTAAAAATCATTCGGTTCTGTTTGTTGAGGTAAAGATAATAATGGGGGAGGGGTTTGTCAAGACAAAGAAAAGGTTTGAAGAAATCTTAAAACATGCGTAATATCATAGCGTTATCTTACCAAATGTCGGTCAGAATTACTAAAAATTCATCATAGAGAAGGCATCTTTCGGAAAATCTCCCCCGGCCCCTGGTTTTCCAAATCCCGATTTATCGGGACCTTTTGCAAAGCCTACCTGCCGGTAGGCAGGGGAGGAAAGGAGGGATTAGAGAGCCGATTTTAGGCAATTACGTACCAATTTTTTAGAGAGAGGAAGGAGGGGTTATCTAAAATGGTCAAAACCTAACCGGGGTAATTTGACTTCTTTTCCCCCCTTTCGGATGAGATGAACCCCTTCTTTTTCTGGAAGGATTTCGCCGACACGGGTGAGGGGGATATTTAATGAGCGGGCAAGGGATGAGACCTTCGCTCTCTTTTGAGGTGAAGCAGTAAAGAGAAGCTCATAATCCTCTCCTCCACTTAGAGCGATCTGATAAGGAGCTTTTGAATAAGTCTGGGCCCATCTCCTGTAGAGGGTTGAAAGGGGAATGCGATCTTCCCATAGCTGCGCTCCGACTTTGCTTTCTTCGAGGATATGGTTGGTGTCGTTTAGAAGGCCGTCACTGATATCGATCATGGCAGAGGCAATATGTTTTTTAGCGAGGGCCTGGCCTAATTCGACCCTTGGAGTAGGGGAAAGGTGTTTATTGACTAATCCTTTTGGTTTTTTTCTGAGCCCTTTGTCCTGGAGAATTTTTAATCCCAATGCCGCATCTCCCAGCGTTCCTGAAGCATAGAGATCATCTCCAACTTTTGCTCCGTTTCTGAAAAGAATATTCCCCTTTTTCCCTTCGCCTATGAGGCAGATGTTGATGATGATTTTCGGAGAAAGGGAGGTGTCCCCGCCGATCAAATCAACCTGAAACCGTCTGGCTTCATCTTTCAATCCCCGGTAGAAGAGGGATGTGAAAGAGAGAGGGAGGCGCTTGGGGAGGCCGATTGAGATGAGGAAGTATTTTGGGGTTCCACCCATGGCTGCGATGTCGCTGATGTTGACGGCCAGAGATTTTCTTCCCAGACGATAGGGATCGGTCCAGGATCGCTCGAAGTGAATATCTTCGATGAGGATATCGGTTGTGAGGAGAAGGGCCTTTTGGCCCATGTCAATGACAGCCACATCATCGCCAATGGAACGGACCACTTCAGGACGGGAGGTTGCCATCCAGTTTCTGATTTTCGCAATGAGCCCGAATTCACCGATGTCCTGAAGGGTTTTCTTAGTTATGCTCAACTCCGAACTCCGAACTCCGAACTCCTTCCTATCTTTTACGTTTAGGCAGTGCTACCTTGAGCACTTCATCCATATGTTTGACAGGGACGAAGTCCATCTTCTTACGGAGATAGGATGGGAGTTCAACGAGGTCCTTTTTATTCGGATAAGGGATAACCATCTTCTTAATATTTGCCCGAAGGGCGGCAAGGGCTTTCTCCTTAAGACCTCCGACTGGAAGGACTCTCCCTCTCAGTGTGATCTCGCCTGTCATGGCCACATCCTTCTTGACAGGAATCCCCGAGAGCGCCGAGATGAGGGAGACAGCCATGGTAATGCCGGCAGAAGGGCCATCCTTTGGAATGGCGCCTGAAGGGACATGAATATGAACCTCTTTCTCGTTCAGATCATTTGCCTTGATCCGATAAGCCTTTGCTTTAGAGCGCGTGTAGGTAAAGGCAGCCTGTGCGGATTCTTTCATCACTTCTCCTAAATGACCGGTGAGAATGAGAGAACCCTTTCCGGGAGTGGTCGATGCCTCCACATGGAGGACTTCACCTCCGACCTCTGTCCAGGCCAGGCCGGTTGCCACACCAATTTCATTGCGCTCCTGCTCCTCGTCAGGGAGGAATTGAGGGGGACCCAGGAATTGACTGAGATTCCTCGCAGTAATCTTCGTCCTCTCCTTCTTGCCTTCAGCCACTTTTTTGGCTACCTTCCTGCAGATTGAGGCCAATTCCCTTTCGAGATTTCGGAGCCCTGCCTCCTGTGTATATTGAGAGATAATCTGGAGGATGGCCTGGTCAGATATTTCTATAAATGCTGGTCCGATTCCATTCTCCTCCATCTGCCTCGGAAGAAGGAAGGCCCGGGCGATCTTCAATTTCTCCCTGTCCGTATATCCGGGAATATTGATGACCTCCATCCGGTCTTTGAGGGCAGAGGGAATGGGATCAGTCACATTCCCTGTGGTGATGAACATCACCCGGGAAAGGTCGAAGGGAAGATTGAGATAGTGATCGCTGAAGGCACTGTTCTGCTCGGGGTCGAGAACTTCAAGAAGCGCAGAGGCCGGATCTCCCCTAAAATCGACGCCGATCTTATCGACTTCGTCCATCATGAAGACAGGATTATTGCTTCCCGCCTGCTTGATTGATTGAATGATCCGCCCGGGCATGGCACCCACATAGGTGCGGCGATGGCCCCGGATCTCAGCTTCATCCCTTATTCCCCCCAATGAGATTCTGACGAATTTTCTTCCAAGGGCTCTGGCGATCGATTTTCCGAGGGAGGTTTTTCCAACTCCGGGTGGTCCGATAAAACAGAGGACAGGACCTTTAATCTTCTTTTTCAACTTGTGAACGCTCAGATATTCGAGAATCCGTTCCTTCACCTTTTCAAGGTTATAATGGTCCTCCTCCAAAACCTTTTTCGCCTCTTTAAGGTCGAGATTATTGGGGGTCGATATTGACCAGGGCATTTCAATGAGCCAGTCGAGGTAAGTTCGGACAATGGAAGCCTCGGCAGAATCAGGATGCATCTGATCGAGCCGCCCCAGTTCCTTATTCGCTTCCTTCTCCACCTCAGGGGGCATCTTAGCCTTTTTGATCTTCTGCCGGAGTTCTTTAAACTCCTTGGACCGTTCATCCACCTCGCCTAATTCGCTCCGGATGGCTCTCATCTGTTCCCGGAGATAGTATTCCCTCTGTGTTTTGGTCATTTCCTCTCTAGCCTGGGATTGGATCTTCGCCTGCATGGTCAGGACCTGAACCTCTTTGCCAAGAAGGTCGCTGACCATTTTCAACCTTTCAATGGGATCGAAGATTTCAAGAATCTCCTGAGCTTTCTCTACAGGCAATTCGAGGTTGGAGGCAACTAGGTCAGCCAGCCGTCCAGGATCATCCACGCTTTCGAGAACGAACATCAGATCCGGAGAGATTAATTTTCCATAGGAGGCAATTCGCTCCAACTGTTCCCTGACACTTCTCATCAGGGCCTCAATCTCAAGGGTGATCTCAGTGAGGAAAGGGTCCTTGATATTCTCAACTCTAACAAGATGGTAAGGAGTTGAATAAAGAATATCCTTAATGGCGGCCTTGGACAGTCCCTGGATGAGAATCTTGATCTTTCCATCCGGGAGCTTCAGCATTTTCATTACAAGCGCCACTGTTCCTACCCGATAGAGATCTTTAATGGCTGGCTCCTCTTCGGTGAGGTTCTTCTGGGAAACGAGGAAGATGAGCCGATCCTTCGCCAGGGCCTCTTCCAGGGCTTTGACCGATTTTTCCCGTGTGACAAAGAGCGGAAGAACCATGTATGGAAAGACAACAATATCCCTTACGGGTAAAAGGGGAAGCTTGTCAGGGGGTGATAATAAACCTTTTTCACGTTCTCTTTTCATGGCGCCTTGAGGGAGCCTTAAAACTACTTACCGCTCCCTTGATTTCAGAGATTTTAAAATTATTTTTGAAATCTCATTAGGATTGTTTCAATGATATTTGTAGTGGAAGACCCTTCGACAAAAGGAAGGATGACAACTTCTCCGCCCGATCCCTCCACCACATCCTTTCCCACAGTGGTCTCTTTTGTCCAATCGCCACCCTTGACCAGGACATTGGGTTTAATAGAAGTGATCAGTTCCAGTGGAGTGGATTCATCGAACAGGGTGATATAATCGACACACCAGAGGCCGGAGAGAACCTCAGCCCTCTCTTCTTCGGGCAGAATAGGTCGGTCAGGACCCTTAATGGTTCGAACCGATCGGTCGCTATTTAGTCCAACGACAAGGAAATCTCCGAGAGATTTGGCTTTCTCTAAATATCTTAAATGACCGACATGGAGGATGTCAAAGCAGCCGTTTGTAAAAACAATTCGTTTCCCTTTAGCCTTGAGATCTTGGACTATTTTCGGGAGATCATTTCTTGTTCTTATCTTTTCCTTCATTATTCCTCCTATTCAAAACCTACCAGATTTAATGATGGCAGTCAACACCGGTTCCTCTGTTGCCCCAGTTGAATATTGACAAACTTCTGGATTTCCTTTAGTTTTTAAAGGTGTCAAACCGATTGATCCTTGCCTCGAAGTCTCCACGAAGATTTGAGTTGCTTAAACAACTGGGCCTCGATTTTGAGGTGATCCCCAGTAAAATCGAAGAGGATATTATTCCAGGTGAATCTCCTAAAGAGCATGTGATTCGACTGGCAGATACCAAGGCTTTAGATGTTGGGAATCAATATCCTGATGATTGGGTGATTGGGGCCGACACCATTGTCTATGTTGATGGGGTCATCTTAGGGAAGCCGACGAACCGGAAGGAAGCGATAAAGATGCTCCGGATGATCAGCGGAAAGGAACATCGGGTTTTGACTGGCATCTCTGTCCGCCATTATAAAAAAGAGAAGGGCGAATGCGAAGCGGTTGAGACAGCGGTAAAGGTAAAGACACTCAGCCCGATTGAGATGGAGTGGTATGTCAACACTGGTGAGCCCTTTGATAAGGCCGGAGGGTATGGCATTCAGGGAATCGGATCGTTTATGATTGAATCGATCAATGGGTCCTATACCAATGTGGTTGGCCTTCCTTTGTGTGAGTTGGTTGAGATGTTGGTTCGGTTGAAAGCCTTGGCGATTGCAGATTTCAAATTGCAGATTTTAGATTGAATATGTCGTCAATCAAAGAAAATCTTCTAAGGGTGATGGAAAGAATAGATAAGGCCGCTCGACGTGCAGGAAGAAATCCAGCTGAAGTCAAACTGGTTGCAGTCTCTAAGACCGTAGAGACTGATCGAATCAAAGAAGCCATCGAGGCGGGTGTTACCATTTTAGGTGAAAATTATGTGCAGGAGGCACAGAAGAAGATTGAGGAGATCGGTCATGGTGTTTCATGGCATTTCATCGGGCATCTTCAGTCGAATAAGGTGAAGTATGCGATCCGACTTTTTGATATGATACATTCTATTGACTCCATCCCGTTGGCAGAAGAGTTGAACCGGAGGGCTGAAAAAGAGAGCCGGAGAATGAATGTGATGGTCGAAGTTAATCTCTCCGGAGAGGCCAGTAAATTTGGAACGGAAGAAGAAAAGGCATTTGATATTGCGAGACAGGTTTCCAATTTTCAGAATCTTTCTTTAATTGGACTGATGACCATGCCGCCTTACTTTGATGATCCGGAGCTGAGCCGGCCTTACTTTATTCAACTGCGAGCGTTAAAGGAAAGGATGGTCAAGGAAGACATTCCTGTAAAAGAACTTTCCATGGGAATGTCGAATGATTTTGAGGTTGCCATTGAGGAAGGGGCGACCCATGTGAGAGTGGGAACAGCAATTTTCGGAGCACGGAAATGAAGCGCCAAATAACAAGCACCAAATTACAAATAAATTCCAATGATCAATTTTTCAAATTCCAAACAAAACCATTTCGCTCATTGGAGATTGGTATTTGTAATTTATTTGGAATTTGGAATGGGAGACATAAATCGAAAACGAGGATCGTTCTACTATCGTTGATAATATCGGTGACATTCCTGTCGCTGGTAACGGGATGTGGTCAAAAGGCGCCTCCGGCGCCGTGGTCATCGGTGGTTCCCAAACGGATTGTTGACCTCGAAGCGAAGTCGAGAGAAGAACGAATTCTCCTGGAATGGACTTTTCCTAAAGAAAATACCGATAAATCTGTACTAACGGATCTGTCGGAGTTTAAGATACTCCGCTCTGAAGGAGATCTGGTCGGTGATCAATGCAGGGGGTGCGGAGAGAAATCAAAGGTGGTTTTTGAGACGAAGCTTGATAGAAAAGGAGAGGATAAGGGAAAGAAGATGTCCCTCCTATTTGAGGATTTAGAGCCGAGGAAGGTTTACGTTTTTCAGGTGGTGACATTAAACCGGAGAGGGCATCCCAGTTCTCCTTCCAATCCTGTCACCGTATTCTGGGATTATCCACCCCATACGACCTCGGCGGTGAAGGCTGAGAGGGGGGATAAGAAGGTGGATATCAGTTGGGAACCTGTCCTGGGGGCAACAGGTTATCATATCTACCGGAAAGGGGAAGGAGAGGAATTTTCTTTCCAACCGCTCAACAGGGAAGTTCTCAAAGTCACCCAATATTCGGACCTGAGCGTAGAGAATGAAAAAAGATACACCTATTCCGTCAGGGCAGTGAAACGAGTCGTTAAGACCGATATCGAAGGCAAGGGGTCATTAAGTCTTCCCATCACACCCACCGACCTGATCCCTCCGTCGCCTCCCCTCGGACTGGTAGCCGTCCCCCTGAGGAACGGGATTGAGCTCAACTGGAGAAAGAACAGAGAGGCAGATCTTTTGGGCTATCATGTTTATCGGAGAAAGACAGGAGAGGGGGAGTTTAAAAGACTGAACCCTGCTCCTCTGACAAAAGAGACCTATCTTGATACAGAGGTTCAAATCGGGAAAGATTACGATTATGCTGTGACAGCAGTGGATAATTCGGTCCGAAAGAATGAAAGTCCTCTTTCCGAAGAGGTGGGAGTAAAATACATTTACTAAAAGTTCGGAGTTAAAACAAAATTTAAATCTCCGAACTCCGAGCTAAATTACTCCGAACTAAGTTAAGCGGGAGCGACAGATGCACTATTTTGAATATAAACATGGGGAACTTCATTGCGAAAGGGTTCCTATCAGCAAGATCGCTGAGAAGGTGGGGACGCCCTTCTATCTTTATAGCTACAGAACTCTGGTGAGACATTTTAATGTCTTCAATGAAGCCTTCGAGGGAATCCCTCATCTTGTCTGTTATTCCATGAAGTCCAACTCGAATCTGGCGCTCATCCGGCTTTTTGTTAACCTCGGGGGAGGAGTTGATGTTGTTTCCGGAGGGGAGCTCTTTCGGGCGATCAGTGGAGGTGCAGACCCGAAAAAGATCGTTTTCTCAGGAGTCGGAAAGAGGGAGGATGAGATTGAGTATGGACTGAAAGCCGGTATCCTCATGTTCAATGTCGAATCCTTGATGGAACTCCAAACGATTAATGGGGTCGCTGGCAGGATGAATAAAAAGGCACCGATCTCGATCCGTGTGAATCCTGACATCGATGCCAAGACCCATCCCTATATCACTACAGGGATGAAGCAGAATAAATTCGGCATTGATATCCTACAGGCGCCCATGGCTTATCGCTTAGCCTCCGAACTTCCACACCTGAAGATCATCGGGATTGATTGCCATCTGGGGTCACAGTTAGTGGATGTAGAGCCGTTTGTGGAGGCTTTAAAGAAACTGAGGACCCTGGTTGATGATTTGAGAGGGGGAGGGATAGAGATTCATTATCTCGACCTGGGAGGTGGCCTTGGCATTACCTATAACGATGAAGAGCCTCCTCATCCCTATGAATATGCATCCAACATCCTGGAAGAGATTCGGAGTTTTAACTGTACCCTCATTCTGGAACCCGGGCGGGTGATTGTTGGGAATGCTGGCATCCTGATCTCAAAGGTGCTCTACACGAAAGAGAATGAAGAGAAACGTTTTCTCATTGTGGATGCGGCGATGAACGATCTGGTTCGTCCCAGTTATTATGGTTCCTTTCACCAGATCCTTCCGGTGCGGGAGGAGAAGAGGGAAGAAGTGGTGGTCGATGTGGTGGGCCCTGTTTGCGAGTCGGCGGATTTTTTGGCCAAGGGACGAAATATGCCGAGGTTGAACCCGGGCGAATTGATCGCCGTGATGAGCGCAGGGGCCTATGGATTTTCGATGGCAACGAACTATAACTCCAGGCCCCGCGTGGCAGAAGTGATGATCAGGGATGACGAGATTCATGTGATCCGAAAAAGAGAAGAGTATGAGGATCTGATACGTGGTGAGGAAATTCCAGAGTTTTTAGTGAGATAAATTCGAAGCACGAAATCCGGGCGAAGCGTCCAGCAGGACCAATTCGAAACAATCTCAAATGATCAAATTTTTTAATGTTCTAAACAAAAGAGTTTAGAGAATTTGAATTTTTAAATTCGAATTTGTTTCGAGATTCGATATTCGGATTTCGGATTTTCAAAACCGGAGGTTTTGGTGAAGATACCTTTCATGAAGATGAGCGGGAGTGGGAATGATTTCATCCTCATCGACCATCGAAAGCCTCTTATCGAAAATAATCGCATGAAGGAATTTGCCCGGAAGGTCTGCCAGAGAAGGATTTCAGTGGGAGCGGATGGACTTATCTTCATTGAGAACTCAGAGAAGGCTGACTTCAAGTGGCAATTTTTCAACGCGGATGGTAGCGTGGCAGAGATGTGTGGAAACGGAGGGCGATGTGCCGCCCGTTTTGCAAACCTGAAAGGAATCACAGGTCCTACGTTTACCTTCGAGACCCTGGCCGGGATCCTCTCTGCTCAAGTAGATGGGAAGAGGGTGAAGCTTCAGATGACCCAGCCCCACAGCCTGAAGCTCGATGAATCGATTCACATCGATGGAAAGAAGGAGACGCTTTCGAGCATCAACACCGGTGTTCCCCATGCCGTGAAGTTCGTGGAAGACATAGAAACCGTGGATGTGTTTCATTTAGGGAGATCGATTCGAAACCACTCCCATTTTGCACCGGCTGGCACCAATGCAAACTTTGTGAGGATGGAAAAGAATTCTCAATTATCCATGCGGACGTATGAGCGTGGAGTGGAGGATGAAACGTTAGCCTGCGGGACAGGGGCGGTTGCCTCTGCACTGATCGCGGCCTTCAAGGGGATGGTGAAAACTCCGGTTTCTGTTCAAACCCGGGGAGGCGAACTATTAACGGTCCACTTTGAAATCGAAGGAAAAGAGGTTAAAAGGGTTTTCTTCGAGGGGGATGTCCACATCATTTATGAAGCCGAGATGTGGGAGGAGGCTTACCAATGAAAGGGGAGGTAAAGGCAATTGTTGTTGGCGCAGCCGGCAAAATGGGGAATCGGATTATCCACATCATCAAGGAAACCCCATCGATTGAACTTGCACGGGCGATTGAGAGAGCAGATCATCCCTCTCTTGGCATGGACATTGGAGAGGTGATTGGCCTGGGAAAGCTTGGCGTCCCTCTGGAAGGAGGATTGAAAAAGGGAGGAGGAGATGTGATCATCAATTTTTCAAACCCTCAGACCTCTCTGGAGAGTGTGGAATTTGCGAAAGAGAACGGCCTTGCGGTTGTGATCGGGACAACAGGATTTAATCCGGAGCAGTTAGAGAAGATCAAAGGACTTTCGAAGAGCACACGTTGTGTCCTTGCTCCGAATATGAGCGTGGGAATGAATCTGATGTTTCGGGTTGTGCAAGACGTGGCCAGAGTATTGGGTCCGGAATATGATATTGAGATTCTCGAAGCTCACCATCGCCTGAAGAAGGACTCGCCCAGCGGGACAGCGGTCAAATTGGGAGAGCTCATTGCAAAGGCAATTGATAGGGATTTGGGGAAAGTCGGTGTTTATGGTCGAAAGGGGATGATCGGAGAGAGGACAAGAGAAGAGATCGGGATGCAGGTCATCCGGGCCGGCGATATCGTAGGAGAACATACCGTCCTCTTTGGAGGAATCGGTGAGCGGTTGGAAATTACGCACCGAGCCCATAGCCGGGACAACTTTGCGCGAGGGGCTGTGAAGGCGGCTCTCTGGGTCGTGGATCAACCCAACGGCCTTTATGATATGCAAGATGTACTGGGATTGAAGAAGTAACAGAAATTCGAAATACGAAGCACGAAATCCGAAACAATCTTAAATGTTCAAATTTCAAATACTCCAAACAAAGTATAAAGAATTTGTATTTTGAAAATTCGAATTTGTTTCGAGTTTCGATATTCGGATTTCGGATTTTTTCATCGGCAAATTTAAAGAATGGAGGTTGAAATGAAGATCGTCAGATACCAGGATAAGTCTGGAATCAGGTGGGGTGTTATCGAAGAGGGTATGATTCGTGAGATGGAAGGAGATCCCTTTGGGCATTTTCATCTTTCATCCAGGGCAAAAAAAGTTGAAGAAGTGAAACTGCTTGCCCCCTGTCTTCCATCGAAGATAGTGGCTTTGGGTTTAAATTACCGGGACCATGCTGAAGAGGTGAAGTTACCGATTCCCGAGGCGCCTCTTCTTTTTTTAAAACCCTCCACTTCGGTCATCGGGCCGGGTGAAGGCATTGTCTATCCGAAGATGTCGAAGAGGGTGGACTATGAAGCAGAGTTGGCTGTGGTGATCGGGAAAGAAGCAAAAGCCGTTTCAGAGGAGAAAGCGGGAGAATATATCCTCGGATACACCTGTTTGAATGATGTGACGGCAAGAGATCTTCAGCCCAAAGATGGCCAGTGGACCTTATCAAAGAGTTTCGACACCTTTGCACCCATCGGTCCCTGGATCGTAACGGATATCGATCCTCACCAATTAGAGATTGCGTCTTATCTGAATGGAGAGAGGCGTCAACATTCCAATACAAAGAATCTCATTTTCGGCCCTCGCCGTTTGGTCAGTTACATCTCTCAGGTGATGACCCTCTTGCCGGGAGATGTGATTGCTACGGGCACACCCTCTGGAATAGGGCGGATGGTGGTCGGGGACAAGGTGGAGATCGTCATCGAAGGGATCGGTACATTGGCCAATACAATCATCGCTTGAAAAAATCGGGAGACCAAAGATGAACAGAAAGAGATCGATAGCACTGTATCGAAGAGCACTCGGATTGATTCCGGGAGGAGTGAACAGTCCGGTCAGAGCGTTCAAGGCGATCGGCATCCCTCCCATTTTTATCGAGAGGGCCAGAGGATCGAAGATCTGGGATATCGATGGAAATGAATATGTTGACTATGTGGGGTCGTGGGGTCCGATGATCATGGGCCATGCCCATCCGAAGATCGTGGCCGCCCTGAAAAAGACGGCTCCCAAAGGAACAAGTTTTGGCGCTCCCACGCCCCTGGAGGTCGATTTGGCCACTGAAGTCAGGAAGGCTTTTCCCTCAATGGAGATGGTGAGGATGGTCAGCTCCGGGACAGAGGCGGTGATGAGCGCCATTCGGGTGGCAAGGGGATATACCGGAAGAAATAAGATCCTCAAATTCGAAGGCTGTTATCACGGACATGGAGACAGCCTGCTCGTGAAGGCAGGCTCCGGTGCCATCACCTTTGGCGTTCCGGATAGCCTTGGAGTGCC
This sequence comes from Deltaproteobacteria bacterium, assembly GCA_016875195.1. Lineage (GTDB taxonomy): Bacteria > Desulfobacterota > BSN033 > BSN033 > UBA1163 > RBG-16-49-23. The sequence continues at coordinate 4,095 of VGRY01000047.1, read as the reverse complement.
GGAGGATGTAGCCAAACACACCCTGAACGCACCGTACAATGACTTAGAGAAGGTTAAGGTTTTAGTGAATCAATATCCCGACCAGATCGCCTGCATCATCGTCGAACCGATTGCCGGCAATATGGGAGCAGTCCCCCCTGCGAGAGGATTTCTGGAAGGATTGAGGAAGATTTGCGATGAGAAGGGAATTCTTCTCATCTTCGATGAAGTGATTTCAGGTTTCCGGGTTGCATTCGGAGGCGCGCAGGAACTTTTCGGGATCAAGGCAGACATGACCTGCCTCGGAAAGATTATCGGGGGAGGTCTTCCCGTAGGCGCTTATGGCGGAAAAGAAAAAATTATGGAAGGGGTCGCCCCCCTGGGAGGCATCTATCAGGCTGGAACGCTCTCCGGGAACCCTATGGCCATGGCCGCTGGCCTCGCCACTCTGGAGATCTTGAAGGCGAAAAAAGTTTATAAGGATTTGGAGAAGAAGACGGTCTATCTCGCAGAGAAAATTTCTGAATGCGCCGAGGAACGGGGGCTTTCCATCACGATCAATCACGCGACAGGATTGTTAACCGTTTTCTTCACCGAAGTCCCCGTCAAAGACTACGCCACAGCGAAGACGAGCAACACGAAACGGTTTGCCCAGTTCTTTATTGAAATGATGGAGCAGGGGATCTATCTTCCCCCCTCTCAATTTGAAGCGTGGTTTATTTCTCTGGCCCATACGCAGAAAGACCTGGACCGAACGATCGAAGCCTGCGACCAGGCTTTCAAGAAGATTTAAGGGAAACAAGCCGGCCTATCTCTATTGGGTATGTACCAGACCTATCACTTCTCGTCTCTTAGTCTCTTATGAATTGAATTGTGCGCAAAATTGCAACAAAATTTTAGTGATGAATTGGGATCGAAATCCGAAGCACGAAATCCCCCGATAGAATCGGGGAAACAATCCCAAATGACCAAATCTTCCCGCCCAGGCGGGATTCAAAACAAATAAAATTTTAAGAAATTTGAATTTTGAAAATTCGAATTTGTTTCGGATTTCGATATTCGGATTTCGGATTTTCTCAACTCCAAAGCCTTGTTTGGTTCCGGCTATGCCGGGTTAGGTGAATAGAATAGAACCATCTCTTTTTTTCAAATGTCCTCTCATCTATAAAATGCTTCGATGAATGATGAACGGTTTAATATCCTAAAGGAGAAGTTTCATTTCTCTGGTTTTCGAAAGTGGCAGGAGGAGATCATCAATACCCTCCTGCAAAGGCGCGATGCGGTTGTGATCATGCCCACAGGAAGCGGTAAATCGCTCTGTTACCAGTTGCCGGCGCTCCTCCTGGATGGGGTGACGCTGGTCATCTCCCCCCTCATCGCTTTGATGAAAGATCAGGTGGATGGACTGGTGCAGAATCAAATTCCTGCGACGTTCATCAACAGCACATTGTCCCCTTCGGAACAATGGCAGAGACTGAGGGAGATTCAACAGGGCAGATATAAGCTGGTTTATATTGCCCCAGAGCGGTTCCGGAATACCGGGTTCATGGAAGGGATTCAATCCTGTCAGGTTTCACTCTTTGCTGTTGATGAGGCCCATTGCGTTTCCGAATGGGGGCATGATTTTCGTCCCGACTACCTTCGTCTCAAAGGGGTGGCTGAAAAACTCGGCCATCCGCCTGTTGCTGCCCTCACAGCTACAGCCACTCCTGATGTCCGCCGTGATATCATCACCCAGTTGGGCCTTCGACAGCCGATTACCTACGTTGCAGGTTTTGACCGTCCTAATCTCCTTCTTCAGGTTAAGGGAGTGGCGGGTGAGGATGATAAGATCGATGCTATTTTAGCCCTGCTCAGAAGGGGAGGACAGAAGGGTATCATCTATGCGGCTACCCGTAAGAATGTGGATGCAGTAACCCAGGCACTGATGCTAAAGGGCTACAAAGCAGGGGGATATCACGCCGGCATGGAGATGGAGGCCCGTAAATCTGTCCAGGACCGTTTTATGGAGGGGACTCTGCCGATAGTGGTGGCGACCAATGCCTTTGGTATGGGCATTGATAAGGCGGACCTCCGTTTTGTCATCCATTATGACATCCCGGGTTCCCTCGAGGCCTATTATCAGGAGATTGGTCGTGCCGGACGCGATGGGAAGCCTGCAACCTGTCGGCTCCTCTTCAATTATGCCGATACGTTTACACAGGAATTTTTTATCGACGGAAGTTATCCGCCCCGCGATATGATCGAACGGGTCTATGAGGTCTTATGCGGGATTGGAGCGGATGAGATCGAGATGACTCAGAAGGCGCTGGCCGAGCGTATCGCCCGTACCAAGTCGAATGAAATGGCGATCTCTTCATGCTTGAAGATCCTGGAAAAGGGTGGCTACATTGAGCGCGGATCAGAAGGAGAGCATCTGGCCAGGGTGACGCTGCGTGTCGAGCCGGAGGAACTTTTACATCAGGTTGAAGGAAAGAGCGCATCTCAGAAGGAAATTGTCAATTATTGCCTGGATATCTTGAGTGGATCGAAAGACAAAACAATTCTGGTTGACCTAAATATGATGGCCGAGCATCTGAATCTTTCGCAGGAACAGTTGAGACGGAATTTCTCTCTCCTCCATCAAACAGGGGCGATGGAATATCGCCCACCGTTTAGAGGCCGGGGCCTGAAAATACTGTCGCGTGTCCCTGTCTCCAAACTGAATATCAATTTTCAGGAGATTGAACGGAGGAGCCTTTTTGAACGAAAGAAACTGAAGAAAATGATCGACTATGCCTATAGCGACCGATGTTTAAGACGGTTCATTCTCGAATACTTCGGGGAAAGGATGACGAAGAGCAGTTGCGATAACTGCTCAAACTGTCTCGAAGAGGATGGGCTCTCTTCATTTAAACCCTTTCCCGGGCACTTTAAGAAAGATGCCGGGTTTGGTGGAAAAGAAAGAGTCATGAAATTGACAGCCCCGGAGGATCCATCACCAGTCTTTCATGAAGAGCTATTTGCTTCACTGAAAGAGATGCGCTTAAATATCGCCCGAGACTCCAATCTTCCTCCCTTTGTCATCTTCCATGATCGTGTACTGAGGGCCATCTGCCAGCAACTGCCTCGGACAATCTCGGAATTGCTTGCCGTTAAGGGTTGCGGAGAATATAAGGTTTCGGTTTATGGGAGCCAGACGCTTGATGTGGTCAAAGCTTATCTGAAAAGACATCCTGAGGCAAAACCTTTGAGTGAACCATTGAGCAAACACACCGGAACCGTGTTAAAGCGGCCTGTTCTGAAAAACCCTTCGGGGGGAAGCACCGTCGAGATCACATGGATGTTGTGGGAAAAAGGATTGACCCTCAAGGAAATCGCAGCCAAGCGAGGCCTTACTCCATCGACGATTGTCGAACATCTTGCCCAGCTTATTGGGGAAGGCCGATCCATCGACCTTAACCGGATTCTTTCAAAGGAGCGAATCGCCCTTATTGAAGATGCGATTGTTCGTGGCGGAAGCGAGCGATTAGCTCCCATCAGGGCCCTGCTTCCCCAGGATGTAAGCTACGACGAAATCCGTTTGGTCTTAGGACAATATATTCAGAAGACCAAAAACCAAAACAGGAATAGATCATAAATCCATTTTAAGAATATTTCGAGAAATAACCCTATTAAATACCCGGCTGTGGAACGATTATTTGAAAAGATCATCATGCGGGCTATCGATATTAATCAACATATGATTGCTGAGCTCGGGAGAGGTGATGAGCGGGTAAGAGGTTACGAAGATACATTTTACATCCTCTCTCAATTTGGAGCTTATAGCAAGGAATTTGCCAAACAGATTACCCCCAGCGCTGGTCTAAGAAACCGTCTGGTCCATGAGTACAATAATACGAGGCAGGACGTCATTTATAAATCGGTCAGCGAAGCAATGATCCATTATGTTAAATACTGCGACTCCATTTTGAAGTTTATTGATGAATACCGAATTACCGATGTCTGACCGTATGCCGTGTAGAACATATGACTTGCCAGTTGAAGTCTGGTCGTGGGAATTCGGCAGTTCACCCACGTAGCTTGAGGGAGGTGTGAGGGGTAACCTGAAGCACTGAGTTCCCTGACAAAGGCTCA
>VGRY01000046.1 GCA_016875195.1 Deltaproteobacteria bacterium | reverse complement strand
GTTCCTTTTTAAGGAAGGTTCTGCCGAAGGGGTTTTATCAAGATTATATAGCGTTTCCATAAGGTTTTAAAGGCCTATCCGCTTGTCTGGCGGTAGGGAAAATACCATTTTCACGCTTTTTTCAAGTAATTATTAATATTGTAAGAAATGAAAAGCGCATTAGATGGCTCAAAGGGAATATGAACGAAAATATGTCATCATTTCGAAGATTATTTATTTGCCTGAACGCAGGAATTATCGGATTTTCAATTGGGGGGTTTTTCTTAAGCGCTCTTTATTATCCTCATATGTACGTTTTGGCAGGTCTATCTACTGCTGCAGAATTAAGTTTTGAAAAGAGTAAAATACCTATGAAAATAAATGACCATTAAAAATCAAACAATATTTACAATCATTGGGATCAAAGATATGAATTGATTCCTCATGCGCCTAGCTGAGGATAAATTAAATGTACTGATTCAGATAAGTTTCTGACCCGGAAAACATCATCAACAGCGATCATTTACTTATGTTCCATGCCCGGAGGGCACCCTCGAACAATGAAAATGTATTTGCATCGCTCGCCTGAGGGCGAATGAGGTCTTCGGATTCATTTGTATTTTTATTCAAGTAGTTACGCTTTGCGCTATGCTCTATGCGCTCTACTATTTTCTACATAAGACAGTTTATAGGGAATTGGGGTAGAAATTGAGAATTCTTAAGACAATGTTGCATTCCATACCAGAGCCTCTGGTTCTTTTATTGAGACCAATAGCAAAAATATTAAAATTTAAATATTATTATGAACTTTTATATTGGAAGATAGGTTTTAAAAATTATGGAAAAGTCTTGGAGAAGGAAAGATATGGACCGATAATGTTGGCAATGGCTGACGAAAAAGATGACAGATTTTTAAATGGTAAAATTGTTGCTGATTTCGGTTGCGGACCAAGAGGCAGTTTATGCTGGGCAAAATCTGCGTTGTTAAGGATAGGGATAGACGTCCTTGTTGATCGTTATGCTGATAACTTCAAGGATGTCCTAATCTCTCATAATATGATTTATTTAAAATCCACCGAAAAAGTCATTCCATTGCCATCCGATTTCGTTGACGTTATGTATACACTAAATGCAATTGATCATGTTGATAACTTCACAATTATGTGTAACGAAATACTTAGAGTATTAAAACCAGGTGGATTATTCATCGGGAGCTTCAACTTAGGAGGGCAAGCCACATTATGGGAGCCCCAGGCTCTTACATTAGAGAAAATTAAATCTGAGCTATTAGATTATTTGGAGATAGTCTCTTATAGATTAAGTGGGCAAGGTCCCGATGACCATGAATATGCTTTTTTTAATGATGGAAACTTAAATTACAAGGAAGGTGATAAGGGATTTCTTTGGGTCAGAGGTAAAAAGATAGCGGTTTAGTGATCTGGGGCGAAAAAATAACATGAATATTTTATGGTTATCTCACGTAATTCCTTATCCGCCAAAAACAGGAGTTCTTCAGCGTAGCTTTAACCTGCTTAAAGAAACTTCGAAGATCGGAAATGTTTATTTATTAGCGTTGCACAAAAAAAACGTTCTGCCAATGAGGTATGATATTGCTGAAGTAAAACAGGCTCTGTGGGACAATTTCGCAAACATGTTGCCATTATTGCTATTCCTGGAAAATTATCCAAGTATAACTGCGGCATTCGATGATCCGATCTGTGAGTTACGAGCAAACTCGGAGTGAATCTTTTTATGCGGGCGGAGAATAAATTGGAAGTTGGCATTATCGGAATAGGAAGAATGGGGGTGGAGCATCTGAAGGTTATCGCGGGACTGGGAAACGCGAGAATCAAAGGGATTGCAGACCCACGGGCAAACGCGGATGAAATCGGCGAAGTTATCGGTAAAGAGGCGAGGATTTTTTTGAGCGCGCAGGAATTGTTTCAAAATACCCATCCTGAAGCGGTCCACGTGGTTACCCCGCCAGGAACCCATTATGAATATGGCAAGATGGCTTTGGAAAATGGCGCCCATGTATTTATAGAAAAGCCATTTGTCTTGGAAGGAAACCAGGCCGAGGAATTGGTGCGAATTGCAAAAAGCCGGGGGCTGAAGCTAATTGCCGGGCATCAACTTCTCGCTCAACACGTCACGCGTAAGGCGGAGGAATACGTCAAAAATATAGGGGAAATCGTTCATGCGGAAAGCTATTTCAGCTTCAGGAAGGTCAGAAAGTCGATTTCTGCAGTCGAACAAGCGATAGACATTCTTCCCCACCCGGTTTATACCCTCCTTCATTTTCTACGAATTGGAAATGAAAAGGAGGAGGGATTTCTTATCAAAGCGCTTGATATGGAGGCCGATGGGGAAGTCCGGGCTATCATAGAGTGCGGTAAGCGCAAGGGGATCCTTCTGGTGAGTCTAAAAGGACGGCCGGTTGATTCATACCTGAAAATCGTGGGAACGAACGGAACAATCCTTATCGATTATGTGAGAGGCGTGACGATCAACCTGTCGGGTTCGGGAGCCGACACCCTCGCGGCGGTTATCACTCCATACCGGCAGGCATGGCAAGCCGCGTGGAAGACAACGAAAGCCCTGACTAAAATGGCTCTAAAAAAAGACAGGGGTTATGAGGGGCTTAGAGAATTAATCGATAATTTTTACCAGAGCATATTGGATGAGAAAGAGCCTATAATCAAACCCGAATCCATCATTGAGACGGTTGCGATCTGTGAAAAAATCGGTCTGGCATTGAAGGAGAAGGAAAGCGAGACCGAAGTGAGAGCGAGGGAAAAACTGGAAACAGAGGTCACATCCCTGCCACCAGTTGCGATGAAGGCGAGCGTGCTGGTCACCGGGGGAGCCGGATTTCTTGGCAGGGCGATTTGCAGAGAGCTCCGTTCAGCAGGATGGCCGGTAAAGGCCGTATCCCGAACGATTCCCCCCTTTTCCGGCAGACTGCCTGGCGTAGAGTATGCGGTTGTTGACCTGGCTGATAAGATACCTCCGGAAGCCCTGGAGGGGGTAGCGGCTGTCATTCACTGCGCGGCCGAAACAGCGGGGGGAAAGGAAGATCATGAGAGGAATTCTATCGAAGCGACCCAAAGGGTTTTGGAAGCAGCGGCGACGGCAGGCGTAAAGAGGTTCATTCATATCAGCAGTCTTGCCGTATTGAAACCCGGCAGGAATTCAGGAAAACCACTGGATGAAACATCCCCGGTTGATAAAGATAATCCGGGTAGAGGGGCCTATGTATGGGGAAAGGCACAAGCAGATGGAATCGTGAAGAACTTGAGCCCGCAATTAGGTATAGACTCCAAAATAATCAGACCGGGGCCGCTTGTGGACTTCGAGAATTTCGAGGCGCCGGGCCGCCTCGGACGTGAAGTCGGCTCTTATTTTATTGTCATGGGAAGCAAAAGAAGCCCGATCAGCTTGTGCGGAGTGCACACGGCGGCGAAAGTGGTCCGTTATTGTATGACAAACTATGAGTCCGTTCCCAAAATCCTGAACCTGATCGAGGCGCGGGCTTTAACGCGCCAGGATCTGATAAAAATGCTTCTCGAAAATCGAAAGGGCCTAAAACCACTTTTCATCCCTGGTTTTCTCGTAAGGGCAATCTCTGGTGTTCTTTATTTATTTCAAAAAGTTATCAACCCGAAACAGAAACCCCTGTCTATCGCAAAGGCCTTTTCCTCGGAAACTTACAAAACGGATCTTGCCGCGGAAATCATTTCCAAGGCCATTATGAACCAATCTATATAGTTTCCCCAACCCCCTACCCCCAACACCCAACCCCCTTTTCTTATGAAGATTCTATTCTTATCGCAGTTCGTGCCCTATCCGCCGCATGGCGGGGCTTTGCAGAGGGGCTATAACATCATCCGCGAAATAGCCAGATATAATAGCGTTCATCTCCTGGCGTTCATCCATCCGGATATATTGAAAAGTGATAATGAAATTGAAGAGGCAAAAAAGGAACTTTGTAAATTTTGTAATAGCGTCGAATTTTTCCATTTGTGGGTGAAAGAATCGAGAATGAACAAATATGCTGGATTGCTATCCGGTCTGTTTTACTCAAAGCCCTTTAGCGTGCTCGCCCACAGATCAAAGCGGATGGATAGCAGGATTGACTGGTTGCTGAAAAAGGAACAGTTCGACCTGATCCATTATGATACAATTGCCCTGTCCCGGTTCAACCGGAATAATATCACAATACCGAAAGTGATGACTCACCACAACATCGAGTCAAACCTCATGCGGAGAAGGGCGCAGGTAGAAAAGAACGTTCTTGCAAAATACTACCTGTCACTACAGGCCAAACGACTGCAGGTTTACGAAGAAGCAGAATCCGGCAAATATGCAGTAAACATAGTGATGTCAGAGAAGGACGGAGAGGAGCTCAAGAAAATCAACCCGCATGTGAATATTGAAGTAGTTCCGAATGGTGTTGATACAACTTATTTTACTCCCGACCATGGAGAGGAGACCAAATCGGTTATTTATACCGGTGGGATGAATATGTTTGCCAACAGGGATGCCGTTTTATATTTTCTGAATGAGATATGGCCTGCCATAAAAGCTAAAGAGCCGGATGTTCAGTTTTATGCAATTGGCCAGGATCCGCCTCCAGAATTGGCCCAAATAAGCCGAAGGGACCCCCATGTTATTGTTACTGGATATGTCGATGATATCCGCCCTTTCGTGTCGAAAGCGGCAGTTTATGTGGTTCCCTTGAGAGTTGGGGGAGGTACACGCCTGAAGATCTTGGATGCCATGGCGATGGGAAAGGCGATTGTTTCAACCTCCATTGGCTGCGAAGGGTTGGAGGTGTCAAATGGCGAAAATATTCTGATATCCGACAACCCCACTGCTTTTGTGGAAAATACTGTCGAGTTGTTGAAGAACATGCGCAAAAGGGGAGATCTTGGTGCCGCTGCGAGGAGATTGGTTGAATCTAAATATGGTTGGGAGACAATTGGGAGAACTCTACAGCAGGTTTATGAAAAAGCTGTTAGTGGAAAACCGAGTCTGAACACGTTATGAATCCACTGTTGAAAGGAGTTTATGATATCAGCCCCGTGACCTTTCAGAATTGGTTACTGACAGGGTACAGTGCTATCCTGGACAGGGAAAGATATGGGGGGAAGTTTGGGGCGTTTCGGAAGTTCATGGCCGAAGCGCAATGGCACAGCAGAGACGAATTGAAAGAGCTACAGAACGAGAAACTCCGATTGATTATTAAACATGCTTATGAAACAGTCCCCTACTATCGGAGGTTATTCGAGGCACTAAAGCTTTCACCTGATGATATCAAGACCCAGGGAGATCTTCATAAGCTGCCCTTACTGACCCGAGAAGACATAAAGAGAAACTTCCGGGATTTGATTTCCACGAAATTCAATCCTAAAAAATTGAAATATGGACACACTAGTGGAACTACCGGGTCGCCCCTGGAAATCGGATATGACCCTACAGTGGTTTACGCAACCTATGCTGCCCTGGATCGTCAGTATGAATGGGCTGGTTGCCAGCTTGCAAAGAATGGGGACCGAATAGCCGTTCTCAGGGGGAACGTCATCGTCCCATTGAATCAGAAGAAACCGCCCTTTTGGCGTTACAACCGGATGCACAACCAACTTTTGCTCTCTTCATTTCATCTTTCTCCTCAAAACCTTCCTTTTTATCTGGAGGAGGTTAAAAAATATCAACCAACCGTTTTTGACGGCTATCCTTCGACGCTTTATGTGTTCGCCAAGTTTTTGAAGAACAAAGGAGAAAAAAATCCTCTTAAAGCAGTCATATCCTCCTCCGAAACCCTGTATGATTTTCAGCGCGAAACCATCGAGGAAAGCTTTCAATGCCGCGTTTTCGATTATTATGCGTTGGCAGAACGGACTGTTTTCGCAACGGAATGCGATCGCCACGAAGGCCACCACCTTTGCATGGAGTATGGGATATCCGAGATCCTGGACGAAAAGAACGAACCTTTACCCGCAGGAAAAACAGGGAGACTGGTTGGCACGAGCCTTCACAATTACGGAATGCCTCTGATTCGGTATGTGACCAACGACATGACAGCTCTCCGCAACCATGCGTGTTCCTGCGGCCGGGGTTTGGAATTGATGGATGATGTGACGACCAAAGCCGAAGATACTTTGACTCTCAAGGACGGTCGTCTCATATCTCCCTCGGTTTTGACCCATCCGTTCAAACCTATGAACAGCGTTGAGGAGTCGCAGATCATTCAGAAGGAGCATGACCGGGTTCTGATAAAGATAGTTCCTCGGAAGGATTATACCGAGGCTGACACCGAGCACCTCATCCGGGAGATGAAAGTTCGGTTGGGAAATGAAGTTGGGGTCGATATAGAGATGGTCGAACGTCTGGAACGAACCGGCAGTGGGAAATTTAGGTGGGTTATTTCTGAAGTGCCTTTGGGAATCTAAATTGTTAGAAAATCGCATTGCGCATAGAGCATAGCGGTTGGAGCAAACCTCAATCTATCTCTCGCTCGCTTCGATAGAGCCACAGAGCTTCATGTTTTATAGAGTTACTTGAGTTGTAGAGATTCATAAAGCTATATGCAAGCACTCAACTCGATAAATCCAATAAACCCAACAGACTCAATAGACTAAAAAATCATGTGCGGGATTGTCGGAATAGTTTATAGTGACAACAGTAGGAAAGTTACGGAAGTCGAAGTAACTTCAATGAGGGACTTGCTCGTTCACAGGGGACCCGATGATCAAGGTTTTTTTGTTGATGAAAACGTAGGAATAGGGCATCGCAGGCTCAGCATTATTGACCTCAACACAGGACACCAGCCCATGACAAATGAAGACGAATCCCTATGGATTGTCTTTAACGGCGAAATATATAATTTTCAGGAATTAAGAGAAAACCTTATTCAGAGAGGACACGTTTTTAGAACAAGGAGCGACACCGAAGTTATTCTTCATTTATACAAAGAAAGGGGTGAAAACTGCCCGGTTGAATTGAACGGTATTTTTGCCTTTGTCATCTGGGATAAAAGAAATCGTTCATTATTTCTCGCCCGGGATCACATGGGGATCAAGCCGCTTTACTATGCCATGACGATGGAAGCTTTTTTATTCTCCTCTGAAATTAAATCGATTGTCCGGAGCGGCCATATAGAGGCACGATGCAATGAAGAGGTGATCCCTGAATATTTCGTGTTTCGCCATGTTTCGGGAGAAAATACACTGTTCAAGGGTGTGAAAAGCCTTTTGCCCGGCCATTCAATGGTTTTGAAGGATGGAGCAATCCGGATGAATGAATACTGGTCGCCATTTCCGAAAGAAGCGGAAAAGAATATTTCTTTCGAAACCGCTGCCGAAGAGCTTTCGTGGCTGATTAAGGATTCGGTGAAAAAACAAATGATCAGCGATGTGCCGCTGGGGACTTTTTGCAGCGGCGGGGTGGATTCGAGCCTGGTCACAGCAGTTGCCACACGTTTGATGAACAAACCCATCAATACGTTTTCAGTAGGGTTTTACGAAGATGGATATGATGAAACGTCTTATGCCCAATTAGTTTCAAAACAATATGGGACAAATCATCATGAAGTGAAGGTGTCGAACCAGGAGTTCGCGGATTTATTACCCCAAATGATCTGGCATAATGACGAACCCTTAAATTTCGCAAACTCCATTCAAATTTATGCAATAAGCAAGCTGGCAAAAGAACACGTAACCGTAGTTCTCACCGGAGAAGGGGCAGATGAGCTTTTTGGTGGATACCCACGATATCTTCTGCCGAGGGTGTCTGGATGGTTCAGGACCATTCCTTCTTTCCTCAGAAATGGAATATTGAGGGGAGGCGGCTTACTCGAAGATCACCGCCTCGAAAAGATTGGTCGTTTTTCCAATTATTCCCTTGATGAGGCCATTCTTTACAACTCCTCTTTTCTTGACAAAGATTTTATCCAAGAAGTGCTACCAAGTTGTTCCTTTAATGGATTTCCTTATCGGCAGGACAATTTGTTGAAAGGGAAAAGCCTTTCTATGGGTTCTATAAATCGCCTTTCCCTGCTCGATCAACAGAATTACCTTGTTTCAATCCTGATGCGGCAGGATAAGATGAGTATGGCCGCAAGTATCGAGTCAAGGGTGCCTCTTCTTGATTACAGGATTGTGGAATTTGCAAATAGATTACCTTCAAGTTATAAAATTAATAGGTTCAGGACAAAATTTATTATAAAAAAAGTTGCTGAAAGTTACCTGCCCGGAACGATCATAAATAGAAATAAATCGGGTTTTGGAGTTCCGCTTGCCCAATGGTTCAGGGAGCAAAAAGGGATGGGGAGTTTGTTGGAGGAAATTTCTGTTGAATTTAAAAAAGAAGATTTGATTAAAAAAGATAGGTTTATAAAATTTGTTTCAGAACATAAAACAGGCAAAGTAGATCATTCTGAACTTTTATGGACCAGCCTGAATTTCTATCTATGGAGAAAGGTATTTTCTGTTTAAATATGACATTTTGTCACGGGAATGTACATTTATGTTAGCATATCTTATAGTAAAAGGTATTTTGACAAGAGTTTTTTGACTAAATAGTAGAGGTAAATTAATAAAAACAATAAGTTATTCATAGAAGGCCGAAGAACGAACGGTTTGTATCCTGGCATGATTTATGCTAACCAATCTTTCATGGCCGCTGGTCCACCCGCGAACCATGAAAATCCGTAACCCCCCAGTATTCCCCCCTTAGTCTAAGGGGGGAATACTGGGGGGTTAAAGATGTTATTTTCTACCTAATCTATGGTAAAGGGTAATTTTCGGTGATCGGGTTAGCTTTCCATGTTGAAAAGGGTGACTGCGAACGAATTTTTAATTCAAAAGGGTTTTGGGAATTTTAAAAACGAAACCTATTTGTGTCATTCGCTCTAATTGGTGCTATTCGTTTATTTATGGTCTCATAAAAAGTCCTCAAAGTGGTCGTTGCGAGCGCAGCGAAGCAATCTCGTCTTTTCTAAGTGCTCGATTGCATGGGAATGCTTCGTTCCTACGCTCCTCGCAATGACAAATGGTTAGACTTTTTACGAATTCATCTTTATTATTTCTAAAAAAGAATTGAGAGGGAGAAAGATGATTAAAAAAGTATTTCTACTTGCAACCCTTTTTATTTTGATTCCACTTCTTGCTGAAGCCAAAAACCTCTACGTCAACAATTCGGGTTCTCCTGCCTGCTCGGATGCGACCACATACGCAAACAACTCATCTTCCCTACCCTGGTGTACAATCGGGAGAGCGGCTTGGGGAAGCACGAGCAGGAGTTCGCCTAATACAAGCCAAGCGGCACAGGCAGGGGATATTGTTCTTGTTACCGCAGGAGTTTATTGGGAGAATGGGGCAGGATCGGGGGGAGGCAGATGGGATGTTGCTCTAAACTCTGCAAATAGCGGGACAAGTGGGAACCCTATAACATTCAGGGGTGTGGGGAATGTCTATATCCGCATGAACAATAACCAGCGTGGCCCGATGATCGGTTGCCAGAACCGCAGCTACATCATTTGGGACAACTTCCAGATTGATGACTATTACGGAGGAAGCACGTCCGATACTGGCCCTGTTGTTTTTAATGCCGCCACATACTGTCAGGTAATTAACAGCAATATCAAAGGGCATCCAGGCTCTTATTATTGGGGGTATCCTACTTATGTGCAAAACTACAATGGAGTTAGAATTGAGTATGGTAATAATAATACAGTGAAGAACAACAAAATATATGACTTTCTGCCAGACCAAAACGAAGCTGGAATAATGCTCTATGATAGTAACGATAATATCATGGAGAATAACGAGATTTATAATTGTGGGGACGGTATTTTTGTAAAGGGGGGGACGGTAAGGCAAGACGGCAATATCATACGGTATAATTATATTTATAATTGTGTTGCACAGGGAATTTTTCATGGTATGGGAAACAGATATGGAAAGACATATCAAAACATCGTTATAAACTCAGGAAAAGGTATCACAATTCGGGGAAATGTTGATGATTCATACGTTGTAAATAATACTGTAGTAAACAATCCTGTCCAATTTATGTTTCAAGGCTTTGATTCTGGTAATGTTACAACTGTAGCAAACAACATCACTTTTGGTGGGAACAATGCTTACCATTCGTGGGACGGTGCTACCCCAACTGGTTCTACGGTAAATCGCAATAACTTTTATAATATTAGTAGCACTTTTGCTTATATGGCAGACGGCAGTTATTCTCTTGCAACTTGGAGGTCAACTTTCGGTTATGATGTAAACAGCATCACGGATAACCCTCAGTTTGTTGGTGGTTCTGGAGTGGCGGCCTATAAACTTCAATCAGGTTCTCCTGCAAGAACTCTTGGACGTACCATAACAGCGATTCATGGAAGCTCAGGACAAACGATTCCAGCAGGGGCTTACATTACAGGAAATGAAGTAATTGGGCTTGTTTCTGGAGCTCCCTCAGATACTACTCCACCATCGACACCCACAAATCTCACAGCTACTGCCGTTTCTTCTTCACAGATCAACCTTTCCTGGACTGCTTCAACGGATAATGTGGGGGTGTCTGGTTACAGGATATATCGCTGCCAGGGGACTTCCTGCACTGCAGACACACAGATTGCAACTTCAAGCACCAATTCCTATCAGGATACCGGCCTTGCCGCCAGCACAACATATCGTTACCGCCTCCGAGCCTACGACGCGGCAGGCAATTTAAGTTCTTATTCTTCTACTGCTTCGGCGACGACTCAAGATACTACTCCTCCAGGGGCACCAATATGGGGTCCGAATCCAATCCAAAGGGTTGATTAATTAGAGTCTGTTTATAAATGCAGTTTTTGTGTCATGCCGGACTTGATCCGGCATCCAGAAGGTCTTGAAATTACTGGATTCCGGCCTTCGCCGGAATGACGACCTATTGAGAAATCTTTAGTTTATGGACAGACTCTAATTACCTAAAAAATGGCAAATCTTCGATTCTCCATTATTATCCCAACATACAACCGAGCCAAGTATGTAGAGAAAGCAATTGGGTCCGTAATGGGCCAAATGCTTCCAGGAGACGAGCTTATTGTTGTCGATGATGGTTCCGAGGATGAAACCCCGAGAATACTAGGTAATTTTGGAGACCGGATCACAGTAATCCAAGGAAACCGCAGAGGGTTTGGAAAAGCACGCAACCTCGGAATCGAGAGGGCTAGTAACGAACTTGTGGCTTTCCTGGATGACGACGACATCTGGTTTCCTAATAAACTTGAAATTCAGCGAACCTTTATGGAGCGACAAACTGATATTCTTTTTTGCTTTACTAATTTCGCAGTAGAATTTCCTGATGGTACGGTTCAACTGCGATTTTTAGACCAGTGATAACGGGATTTTAAAACATATGAAAAAACCTTTGGGCCCGGTTTCAAGTATTCCTCCATTGCTCAACCTCCCCCTGGGATTTCTGATTTCATGGTTTATGTAGGTGATCTCTACAGACTTCAGATTACGGGTTTTTACGTGTTGACAGATACCCTTGTGGTTCGCCGTCAGGAAGCTGGAGGTGAGCTACATTTTTCAGAAGATTTTAAAACCTATACAGACATTGAATACTTTTATCGTCTCTCAAGAAAGGGAAATGGAGCCCTGCTTGATATAGAACAGTCCGTCAGCTTGATCACCCTCATGGGAGATTATCGCAATGCGAAATTGTAGATAAAATTGATGCACGAATTACTCTGATACGACGAATCTGGGATGCTGACAGGAAGTTTCTTTCTCGCTACTCTGATCTCTATCGCCACACTCTGGACGATCTCCTTAGCCGCAAAGCAGTCTACTGCTTTCACAGGGGGAAAATCGATTGGCCAGGAAGACCCTTGTTGAAATCTATTCACCGCCGTTACTTCTCAGAATGCTATCCAGATTCCCTGCATCGCTAACCATACAAAGCTTCAAAATATATCGAAAAATAAAAAATGTATTTTTAATATCGTTAAATCGATGGAAAAAGTATTGAGGAATAATAATGCTGTTATTCTCACAATCGGTCCATGGTATGAAAAACCCTGGTGATGGAATAACATCAATCAAAGAGATTGCGAATTGTTTTATGTGCGAATAGAGACAAGAGAAAACAGAAAGGAACCGCAATTATCTTTAAGCCATGCTCCGAGGCTAATTCTTAAAATCATTGCTGCCTTGAGGAAACACAAACCTTTATATATAATCACCTTTGAAGCTGGCTGGGCTTCCTTCTTGGTTTCGACATTACAAACGATCGGAATTATGAGACATATAAAACATGTAATTAGCGACTAGGTAAACCCCCGGCTATGCCGGGAGACTCGCAGCGTTTGACATTTTCGGGAATATAAGAAAAGCCTCCCTTTGTGAACCGCTCAAGGCTACAGAAAAGGAGGCTTTGAATGGAACGCTATGAAAGTCTACAGCATACACAATGGGAATGCAAGTTTTGGCAAAGCCTCGACCATCCTTGAGTTGAGGGTGCAGAGGGCGCGTTGGGGTCGGCAGAGGCGATTATCAACCAATCGAACAGAACAATTTAAACTAAAACTGGACACGAAGTGACAAGGCTTGTGCTAACAAATTACAATCTCACTTTGGAACATTTATTCAGAAAATCACCAGGTTCATTACCAAAAGTCACTCCAATTAGGAAAAGCTGCCATTGATGAAACCTAGAGTATTTTATTACGTGCCAGAATCACGCGATGTTCCTGCTGGGGGTATTCTTACACTTTTGAGCCACGTTTCTGCTCTTAATTCGTTGGGCTGTGAAGCATACGCAGTATCGGAGCGAGAGATAACTCTCTCTTGGTCAGACTTGACATTCCCTCAGCGTGCCCTCGCCCACGTACATGAAGAGCTTAGTCCCGAGGACATTGTTGTAGTTCCTGAAGGTTCATTAAAAGTTCGCCAACGTTATTTTGCTACTGCCAAGAGGGCTATCGTCATTGCGCTCAGCTACAGGTATATGCCGGCGAAGCTACTGAAGACGTCGAACTTTGCAGGGCTAGGTTTTTCACATATCATTACTTCAGGGCAGTTTACAATGGAACTAGTAAAAAGCAAACCATATTATGCCAACCTCCCAATCAATATTGTGCGGGAATCAATTGATTCTTGTTCGCACCTATTCTACCCAGACCCAGAGCACCAGAACGTCAACTCAGTGCTCATACTCGCCAATAAGAATGTTTTACAGGCATACGCGTTGCATGCAGGCCTGAGGCTGATGAGAGTTAAAAGAAGGATACCATACGTTCCAGTAAGACTTGTTTCGGATCTTGCGCAAGATGTCTTTGCTGCGGTCATGCGGGCCTCGGAGATTGTGGTTGTGCCATATACTAAAGAGGGATTCGGGCGAGTGCCCCTGGAGGCGATGTTGGCACACTGTGCAGTAGTTACCTATCGCACATCTGGGCCTGACTATCTGGTCGACGGTGAGAACGCACTAGTTGCGCCTGATAATAATGCTGTCACCATTTTAAAACATGTATGTCGACTCATGAAGGATCAGACACTAAAACAAAGCCTGAAGCATGGTGGACTCTTGACTGCGAGAAAGTATTCTCAACGAAGTCAAAATGAAGATCTTTCTAAATTATTTGGTCCTCTTGGGTGCATGGGTTGACCTAAAAAAAATGACATAACAACTATAGCCACTGTAAACTAAATCTTGTCAATATTTTTCAAACACTATCAAACATATTTTTATGAGTAAAAAGTCTGTTATTCTCACAATTGGTCCGTGGCATGATAAACCATGGTGGTGGAGTCATATTAAGGATTCAATAGGTGGGTGCAATATCGAATACATTAGGATAACTACAACTGGAAATAAAAAGGAGGGAGAGTTAATGCTCAGACATCTCTTCCGTTTATCGATAAAAATAATTAGAGCATTAAAAAGGCATAAGCCAGGTTATGTATTCACCTTTGAATGTGGTGTAGCCTCCTTTATCGTCGCCGCACTGCAGAGGGTTGGTTTTATGACCTCGATGAAGCACATAATCCTTCAGTTCATCATGCGGGAGAAGGAACCCACATTACGATCGAAGTTGAAATACCTTTTCATGCGCTTGATTTTATCTTCTATAGATACCGCCGTGTGTTCCTCTATGACCGAAGTCGTGTATTATCCGGAAGTATTTAGATGGAACACGGATAAAACAATTTTTGTACATTGTTATTTCGACCCTAAATACCTAAATATAACTCATGATAGAGGCGGTGACTTCATTCTAACTGCTGGGAGGACATTCAGGGATTATGATACTTTTTTTAAAGCTGTAAATGATATTGGAAACGAGGTTGTCGTAGTAGCTTCACCGTGGAATATTAATAACATTAACATACCGAAGAATGTATCTATTAAATATGATATTCCATTGGGAGAATTAACGGAACTTATGCGAAAGAGTACTGTTGTAGTCGTTCCATTAGAAGACAGGAAAATATCTACAGGGCAGAGTATATTTCTTCAGGCGATGGCAATGGGGAAAGCTGTTGTGGTTACCAAAACTGCCGGAACGGTAGATTATATAAATCATCTCGAAAATGGTTTGCTTGTGCCACCAGGTGACAACCAGCAAATGTGTGAAGCCATAAAGTTTCTACTGGAAAACGAAAAAGAGAGAATCAATATTGGCAAAAATGCCCATAAATGGGTGATTAAATATTGCCTTCCCCATCACTACTTTGGTAAGGTAAGACAAATTGTATTAGAAGAAGGATTGAGGAAACAAGAGACAAGTTAGTCATTTTTTAAGTTTTCCGGGTAATGCGTGTACAGGGAGACACGCTAATATTTGATAACTGAGGGAAAAAGGCATGGATGATAATATGCTACGATTTTGGCATTTCGATTATACAATCAAACTCTGCACAAAGAGAAAGCAATTGGGTCCGTAATGCCTAACAAAATTTTACAGAGAATTTTATTGCCTGGGGAGGTGGAAGCAATATTGCTTCGTTTTCAAAATGGCGATCGAGTTATGGTCAAGATGCCGATTCTATCTAGGGCGTTGATCCTCTTTTTGTCAATCCAGCAGGTCATGACCTTGGACTACAGTCAGCCCCCCCACTCGCACTCTTGAACGAACCATAACAGCGATTCATGGAAGTTCAGGACAAACGATTCCAGCAGGGGCTTACATTACGGGGAATGAAGTGA
Source organism: Deltaproteobacteria bacterium (assembly GCA_016875195.1). Classification (GTDB taxonomy): domain Bacteria; phylum Desulfobacterota; class BSN033; order BSN033; family UBA1163; genus RBG-16-49-23. The sequence continues at coordinate 18,674 of VGRY01000046.1, read as the reverse complement.
TTGGGCCAAATCTTTCAACGTCTACGGGATTGGGTCAGTTTGAAGTTTCAGAGTTTATGAAAATATCGCATGGGTAGGTCTTGATAAGGCAATAAAAACTGATTTGAAATGGCTTCCTGATGAGTTTCTTGAGTACCAAAAATAAGATGCCTGACGGACAGGTTAGCACAAAGCGAGGTCAGACTGCTAATGCTCTGCCGGGGTTCATGACTTTTTCAGCTATGTGGGTTCAGGTTTTGTTCAAACCCGTCGGTTACTTGTACATGACGTTGCATGATTTTATGTTGCGCGGAGGGAGAATAGTTAATTGGCTAATCAGGGATCACTTTCTATTCTTTGCACTGGCGATCATGGGAACTGTATTTCTTGTGCCCCGGTATTTTGTCATTGCCGAATACTTCGTGGAGAAATATGTTCTGAACCTCGCGGTTCCTCGGGTGGATACCTCGGGCTTTCCGTACATACCGAATCTGCTCATACCGCTGTTTATTCTGTTTTTCATCACCTACTTTTTGAGCCCCCGATACCGTCTAACCATTCTCCTGATCCTGGCGCTACCGTTGGCCATTCTTGCCGAAGGCAGTTTTGATGTCCCTTCCGCGGTCGTTTATCTGATCTTTCTCGCAGCAGTTTTTCTCGTAATAAAGCTTCCGATCCGGAGAGTGGTCAAGCTCATCTTTATTTGTTCTGCAGCAGTGCTTCTCCTGTATCTATCAAGAAACTGGCCGTTTTTGGCTGGAATGTCTATCGGTGGAATTGCCGCATTCCAGGCCGCCCTGATCCCAATGCTCTGGTATTCAGTCTATGAGGAGCTTCCGCCGAAACGCACGATGAACCCCTGGAAATTCCTGTTGTACCACTACGCTCGAATCTTCGGATCGCCTGTGCTCACATACAAGGACGCTTTTTCGCCAGTAGATTCTCTTTCAAAGGTCAGGTTCGAAGGCATAAAAGCCATTTATGTTGCTCTATTGGCAAGCCTGCTCGGGTGGGCAATTGCTAACATCACAGACCCGATCGACGAAGCAAGTCTGCAGGGTCTGCCGCTACTCGCATATTCTTATGGACAATATGTAGTGAGGTATTGTCGGATATGGGTTATGTTTAACTTGTTTATCGGTTGCGCGCGCCTTTTCGGCATACCGGTCAGAGACAACTTCAATTACTGGCTCCTGGCCAGGACGCCAAATGAGCACTGGCGGCGATGGAATATTTTGCTAAGAGAATGGGTCATCACGTTCATTTTTTTCCCCATCATGCGGGCAAAGAAATGGGTCTTTATTGCCATAATGGCGTCTCTTATGGTTTCAGGAATCCTGCACCTCATTCCGAGGTTTTTTGACCAGGAGATACCATGGTTTCCCATCGGTAGCTCACTTTCGTACTGGTTTCTGAATGGCCTGGCCATCTATGCGGTGGTCAAGTTTCCAACGCTGTTTCCTGGAACAATGCAAAAACTGAAAATACGATCAAGCAAGGTATGGTCAGTGATCGGCATTCTTTTGACTTCCGCATTTTACGGCATCCTCCACCAGGGCGCCAGCTACCGAAACCTGACAGAGGTAGGCAATTATCTTGCGCGCCTGTTCACGTTCTGAAGGTTGATATATAGGTTTATTGGGTTACTTGGGTTCATTGTGTTGGGAAAGAGTAGTGGAAGGGGTATTGGGGTCACATCTTCAACCTCCCTCACCCGTTGACTCAATTTTTGAGTCAACTTTCCCTCCCCACTCGAATCCCGCTCCTCGGTTACAAATGACAGGGGACAGAAGGGGAGGGCGCGGGATTGGGCAAAAAGAGAATCCAATCTCAGCCACGAACCGTTTTACCTTGAAATTTAATACCAACCCAAGCAAGCTTTCCTACCCTCGACACCCGCCAACTCAATTATTGAGTCAACTTCTTGAGTATGCCCGAGATTTTAGATCCTGAAGAAATCCTATCAAGACTTTTTGGGTCTGTGTCAAGGGCGAGAATCCTTTCCCCGTTAGAAAATATTCATTATTGACAAGGTATTTGTTTGATATCCTCATTCAAACTGAGCAAGTACTGAAAGTAGTAGACTTTCTAACAGGGTGAACTTTTTTCTTTCCCATACAGGCAGGACTTTTTACCAAATGAGTAAGATAATGGAATAGTAAAAGATTGGAGAAGAGGGATCGCATATTTTAGCATCAGGATTAAAGGGGAAAGGTTAAGGAACTTTTTGGAAACCCATTCCAACGTGGATAAAATGCTCATCATCGGTCAGTATTGACTTTATACCAAATTCTTTCATTACAACCATTGATGTTAGGTCTGTAAAGGAAATCATCGGTTTGTCAATGAAACGAAACTGTAATTCTTTTGCCTTAGAAAATATTTCCGGAGAAATCCATTCCAGGTTCAAATAACCCTTGCGGATAGCTTCGTCAAGTGATCGCATGACATGGTCCAATAAACCAGAGGCTAATCGACGGAAAAGTAAAGTGTATGTTTCATCTAATACATAATCGCTGGTGTAGATTGTTCCACTTTGTAAGCGCTATTTGCGATAAAAACGGTCAACCTCAATATGTCTGGGCTCCCGCTTATTATGGAGCACAACCCAACCCCAAGTATCAATAAAAAGCCTCTCTTTCATTTGGCATAGAGCTCGCAGTCAATTACTTTCGAAAAAGGCTCTACATCTACGATTCCTATAAGCCTCAGGATAGGATCTTTTTGGGGAGTGGGAGCCATTTTTTGAGATGGCTTCTTATGGCGTTTTTTAATTATAAATTCTACAAAATCCGAGATTTCGAGGATTTCTATATCGGATACCCTTTCGAGATCCTTTAGAAGTCTATCTTTTGTCTTTGTGATATGGCGAATTGGTTCCATTGAAAATCTCCCACTCTTTTAAGATTTAAACTATTATAGCAAATTGACAGGGGAATGTAAATCAAACTTTAAAACCTTCCGATCACCGTCAACGCTGATTCAATTTTTGAGAAAGGACTGTGGGGTCAGGCCGCAACTTTCAAGACAATGTGGAGTGGACTCCCCTGTCCGTAATTAAGTTATTTAAAAACCCAAAAGAGATTCTGCTTTAGCGTTGTTCCACGGATTCGGACTCCGGCTCCGTGAACCTGCAGGACTCCTACTCAACCTCCATCCACGTTGACTCAATATTTGAGTCAACTTTACCCCGGCTGCAGAAGGTCACGTCTTAGTGAAGGAACGCCCCGACACTTCGGCATTCAGTCACGGGCTTCGCCCGTGGATGAAACCGGCAGCGTTTGGCCGGGATGTCGCCCCACTTGGCCTTGGAAAATGGGGCATGGGCTATGCCCGTGGGGCTCCATTGAGTTGCTTGGGTCTATTGTGTTGAATAAGTCCTCTTCCATTCCAAATACGATTGCTGAGATTTTCTCCCGGACCATGCGAGAGCACCCGGACAACCCGGCGCTGATTACGCCCCAGTGGACGTGGACGTATTTCCAATTGGGTCAGCTTGTAAGATCAGGAATGGACCTTCTGCAAAGTTACCTGGCGACCCCTGAATGCCGGATGGCTATCGTCGGCAACAACCACCCCGCCTATGTTGTCGGCTATTTTGCTTCGCAATGCCTTGGAAAGCCGACAGTCGAGGTAAGACCTCTGGAAAAGCTGGACCGCCAGCTCGAGATTATTGAAAGAACCAATGCAGCATTTGTTTTAACGGATGTCCCCGCGTTGGAAAACACTCTAAAAGGCAGAGTCCCGGCCATGTCCTTTGCGGCATTCCTTCAATCCTGTCAGGAGGCCGTAGAGAAAGGAGATCTCAGATTTGAGAACATCACATGGCCTGGGACTGCTTTGTCGGAAGCCTCGATCATTTACACTTCCGGAACCACAGGATCTCCCAAAGGAGTGATACTGACACAGGGGAACTTCTGTTTCATCGTGAACGCCGTTGTCGATTATCTAAGGCTTACGGCTAAGGACCGGTACGCCTTGATTCTTCCTTTAAACCACACTTATGGAAAAACGGTGCTTTTGACGTCAATAAGAGTTGGCGCATCTATCGTGATGCTTGATAATTTTAACCGTGTCCAGGAATTTGTAAAGGCCTTATCCGAGAACCAGTGTACTATTTTCAGTGGTGTTCCTTATCATATTCATGTCATTTTGAAGTGGTGCAACTTGTCAAGTTATGATTTGTCCTCACTGAGAATCTTGACCTTCTCCGCCAATAAGCTGCCTTCAAGTACCATCGATCAGCTAACAAAAGTCCTGCCCCATGCGAAGATATTTTCCATGTATGGTCTCACGGAATCAACCACCCGTGTCTGTTTCGTGCCTCCTGACGTTCTCATGAGAAAGAAGGAATCATGCGGCAGGCCCCTGCGCGGCGTCGAGGTAAAAATCATCGACCAACATGGGAATCCATTACCACCGGAAAAAAGTGGGGAAGTGGTTTTACGGGGACCGAATGTGATGAAAGGGTACTTCGGGGATCCGGAATTAACCTCGGCAACCCTGATCGATGGATGGTTGAGGACAGGGGATCTGGGGTATCTCGACGAAGAGGGTTTTTTGTACCTGGTGGGGCGGGAAAAAGAGATCATCAAGTGTGCAGGAGAGAGGATCAGCCCGGCGGAGATCGAAGAGGTTTTGCTGTGCCATCCCAAAGTTGCCGAAGCCGCTGTGACCGGGAGCCCGGATTCGACCTTAGGTGAGATTGTCCATGCTTTCATTGTGCCCAAAGGAAATTCCCTGGAAGAAGGGGAGTTAAAGACTTATTGTGCTAAACTTCTCTCTCATCATAAATTACCCCGCCGTTATACGTTTGTTGAGGAGCTTCCCAAAACTCCCACAGGCAAAGTCAAAAAACATTTATTGAAGAGTCCATAATACCACCGGTCCGGTCTGGATCGACTCGTGCCGAGAGGGTATCCTTAAACCATGAAAATACCTGGGGTGTTTCGGTAAAGGTTACGGTTACGAAGCCCGATTCGTTTAGGGGCAAAGGGTTACGTAAACTTCTTAAACCGAAGGACGTAACCGTCTGACGATAGGGCATCGTTACCCTGACCGTTTGACGAAATCTATTTTCTGACTAAAGGAAGGTAATTCGATGACAGATATGGAAAAGAGGCTAAGGCAATTTTTAAAAGAGAGGTTCGGCGGTTATCGGGATGAGATAGGCGCTGCCGAACCCCTAGACGGAGTAGTTGATTCGCTGGGGTTGTTTGAGCTTGTTGCTTTTATCGAGGAGGATTTTTCGGTTTCGATACCTAACGAAGAATTCTCACCCCAGCTTTTCTCAAGCATCGAAAAAATTCTGCAGGTGATAGACGAATTCCATGTCACCTCACAGTAGGGCAGGCCACCGCGCCTTCCTGACAGGTCGGCACAGTGACCGATCCTACCAATACAAACGCAATTATTTCTTTGTCACAAGGCCCCCTCTCTCCCTGTCCACACCGAAACAAGGTGGGGGTGACTTCAGTCGCTCCTATTTGGGGAGGCGTGCATGAATGCAGGGATCTCCCAATCTGACCCGCCTGACTCAATTTTTGAGTTAACTTTCTAAGATGCCTGCTCCTTTAGATCCCGAGGAGATTCTAACCAGACTATTTGGCTCTGTCTCCAGGGCAAGAATCCTTGACCTTCTGGTTTCCCATGCAGGGAGGGTTTTTTATCAAAGAGAGATTATGTTTGAAACGGGTCTCTCCTTACATCCGGCACAACGAGAGCTCCAGAATCTTTTTGATCTGGGGATCATTAAGAGGCGAGAAACGGTTGATAAGGTCTTCTATGAAATCGATTCCAGTTCCCCTTTTTTCAAACCTCTTTATGAGATTTGCGAATTCGCACAAAAACACAAAGTGGAGCCAAAAGAAGGTAGCGTCTGAATGTTATCTGTCAGCGTAAAAGGCCACGCCTATGTGCAAAAACGCTGGGCACTTCGATGCGAGGGCAACGAAACCTGAGACCCTCGTTCGACTGTGCTCACGCCGAAGCCCAGTCTCGGTGAAAATGGAGGTGGCGGATAATCCCGCCTTGGCGGGACGGCCGATCGGATTGTTAAAACCTAAATTGAGCGATTCTTTTTGAACACCTCTTTAGCAACAGGCTTCAGATCAGGTATAACATCACCCAGAGAGTGATTTGTAGCGCAAGGCTTTAGCATTGCTTGCCTATCGCAGGTAGGCATGAGAAGCAACCCTAAAGGGTTGCGCTACAATGAAATTTAAAATAAATCACTCGATAGATTGAAGCTTTCCTATCCATGACGAAGGTACCAAAAACAAATTTCATTACTTTTTCGAAGTCCAATAATTTCCTGCTTCTGTTGATGCTTCTCTTTTCTGCATCCAATGTGAATGCCGAGTTGTCCAGTTTTCCGGGGGCAGAGGGATTTGGTGCCGTATCCATCGGAGGGCGCGGCGGGAAGGTTATCAAGGTAACCAACCTGAATTCGAATGGTCCCGGGAGTCTTCAGGCAGCGTGCGAAACAAAGGGACCAAGGATCGTCATATTTGAAGTCGGCGGAGTTATAAGGGGGGATGTTGCCATAAAACATTCCCATATAACGATTGCCGGACAGACAGCTCCCGGGCCCGGGATTACAATAGAAGGGCGACTTCTTTCTCGCCCTGAACCCTGGAGAAGGCTGAATGACATTATTGTCCGTTTTATCCGAATTCGGCCCCCCCCAACAACAGGCCATGCCGGTGATGCCGTTCAAATGCCGGATACGGAGCGGGTCATACTAGATCATGTATCCATGAGCTGGGCAAATGACGAGATGATCGATATCTGTCATTCTTCGGAGTTTACGATCCAGTGGTGCACAATCGAGGAATCGGACACGGAGGGGCACGGGAAGGGTTTCGCGCATAATTTTGGGATTATCAGCGCCTACCCTAATAGCGGCAATATCTCGATACACCACAATCTATTCGCTCACCACTCTCGACGCTCCCCTTCGTTAAGTCCATATGTTCCCGGCAAACCGGGGGATTTCCGCAACAACGTGATTTATAACTTTCACGAGGGGCTGACCCATGATGGCCATACACCGCTGGCTCCAATAAATTTTATTAGCAATTACTATAAACGCGGGCCAAGTTCAGATCGGATATTTCCCTTTGAATTTCATAAAAAAGGTAAATATTACCTTGAAGGCAATTTCATCGATGGATTCGGCGAATTCAATAATCCCTGGGACCGCAGGCTGAAGTTTCCTCCATGGATACAGGCCAGTCGGCATGGCAAGAAGCTTGATCGACCCGCAGATATGGCGCCCGTGACCACCTATATGGCGCAGGAGGCATACAGGAAAGTTCTTGCCGGGGCAGGGTGTTTTCCGCGGGACCGAGTAACCACGAGAACCATCAGAGAGGTCATGGAAGGGACTGGAAAATGGGGGCGGAATGCCCCACCCAATCCCAGTGATGAATGGTTTCTGGAAGGTTTGGTCGGAGGAAAAGTGCTCAAGGATAGCGACGGGGACGGAATCCCCGATGCCTGGGAAGATGCCCGGGGCCTGAATAAGAGAGATCCGAACGATTACAACCGGATCATGCCTTCAGGGTATACAGCAATCGAGGAGTATATCAACGACAGGGCGGAGATTTTAATTGGTTCAAGGAAAGGGGAGAAACTATGAGTGATTTCGGGTTCCACATCTCCTTTAAGCGAATAGTTCTTGTTATAATAACCCTGTTTCTTGGAATTTTCGTCATTTCGACGATTAGTTTGTGGGCTCAACCGTTAAAAAAGGACGGCAAGACTATGAAGGAGAGGAAAAAATTGGAGAATTCGGTTCAAAAAGAGGGCCGCATCATTCTAATCGGGGCTTCCTATACAAGAGGATGGCCTATCCAGGAAATCGCCGGCATGAAAGTCATCAACAAAGGCGTAAATGGCAACCAGTCGTTTGAGATGCTCACCCGATTCCGGGATGACGTGATAACCAACAAGCCAAGGATGGTTCTTGTTTGGGGCTTCATCAATGACATTCACCGGGGCAAAAGAGAGGAGATCCAACAGACAATCGTAAGGGCGAAGGAGAGCATCAAAGAGATGGTCAAATTGTCCAGAACCCATGGGATTATCCCAATATTAGGGACGGAATTGACGATCCGGGGTGCTGACAACTTTTTCGATAATATGAAAGCATTGGCCGGATCTCTTTTGGGGAAGGAAAGTTACCAGGGATATGTCAACAAACACGTTTTGACTGTGAACCAGTGGATCGAAGCATTTGCAAGAGAAGAGGGGATATTGTTACTCGATTTTCAGCCGGTTTTATCGGATCCTAAAGGAGTCAGAAAGAGAGAATTTGCCACACCGGATGGGAGCCATATCTCTCAAAAGGGATATGAAACTCTGACCTTGTATGTAAAAAGTCAAATCAAAAATGATCTAAAGTAGGTCCAAAGATGTCAGAGATTGCGAGATTCCTGGTGGTTCCTTCACATCTGATCGTCCTGTTATTTATTGCAGGACTTATCACCCTTTTGTTTCGCCGGACCAGAGGCTCTTCGGTCTTTTTGCTTGGGACTGGCGCTGCCCTATATATTGTTTTTGGTATGGGTCCGGTTTCTTACTGGCTTCTGGGGAGACTGGAACAACGTTATCCCGCGATTCACTCCTTAGATCACCTCGAGAATATCGGCACCATCGTCATTCTGACTGGACACGTAGAGCCTGATCCTTATTTTCCGATAAGCAGCGCTGTCAGCTCTTCGGCCGCATTCCGTTTGATGGAGGCCGCAAGAATATGGAAAATGTTTCCGGACAAACAAATTCTGATATCGGGCCATGAGACAGCCGCAGGAATTATGAAAAAGGTGCTTGTATCACTGGGGTTGCCAGAATCTCAGATCGCGATTGAAGGCCGGTCTGGAAATACTTATGAAAGCGCTGTCAATATCCAAAAAATCATGGGAAGCCGGAGTTTTATCCTGGTCACTTCTGCGGGCCATATGCCCCGCACTATGGGGGCATTCCGCAAGCTCGGGATGAACCCGGTTCCGGCTCCGACTGATTATATGACCGGGCAGCACTACATGGATGCCAAATTTCTCCCGACGCCATCACACCTCCGTTATTCCGACCTTGCCATTCATGAATATCTTGGAATTCTCTGGTACCGTCTGAAAGGGCGGTTATAAAATTTTGAATACTCGAAACCTCCCGCCGGCAGGTCATTCGATTCCTCTAAGGGCAATCCTAAGTTCTTTTCTTAGAAAAGAAAAGAGCCGGGATCTTTTAAAAGGCTTTTTCCCGGGGCGGCGCGTTTTTTGGGTCAATTCGGGGACAGCGGCCTTAACGCTTTCGCTGAAAGCAATATCCCTGACTTCAAACAGGAAAAAGGTCATTCTTCCCGCCTATTCCTGTCCTTCGGTTCTCGCTTCTGTCATCAAAGCCGGTCTTCAACCGGTTTTATGCGACGTCAACTTAAATGATTTCAATCTTAAAACTGAAAACTTAAAACTCAAAATTTGTGAAGATACCCTTGCCGTCGTTGCCGTTCACCTTTTTGGAATTCCTGAAAATATTTTTGACTTGAGAGAGTTAACGCAAAAAAAGGGGGTTGTCCTGGTTGAAGATGCGGCCCAGGCCTTTGGAAATAAAATTTTGTTAAATAGTTTTTCACCCAACACTCACAACTTACCACTCAACACTAATCAATATCTCGGCTCCTTCGGCGATATCGGAATCTTGAGCTTTGGCCGGGGGAAACCTCTAAGCATGCTGAGAGGCGGAGCGGTTCTGGTGAACAATTCGGAATTCGAGGAGGTCATTCGTAAAGAATATGGTTCACTTCCTCCGGAGTTGTCGCCATCTTTCTTTGGTTATTTTTTAAACCTGATCGCTTACTCTACCTTTTTCCACCCGAATCTCTATTGGATTCCCCAGCGTCTTCCGTGGCTCAAACTCGGAGAAACCATCTTCTCATTGGACTTTGAAGTCAGGAAGCTGAATTCTAATGTTCTTGAGTTGGGCAAAAATCTCATTCTTAATTTTGAAAAGGTCAGAAAGAGACGAGGTGATCTGGCAAAAATTTACCGGGAGAAGTTGGGGAAGATCAAGGAGGAGTTTCTTTATTTCCCGGAGGTTAATGAAGAGGCTATGAGCCTTCTTCGATTTCCGCTTGTTTTGCGAAGAAAAGAGAAGAGAGATCCAATTCTAAACATTCTTCGAGAAAAAGGTTTAGGCGCTACAGGAATGTATCCCGTTCCATTAAATGAACAGAGGGGAATTCCGAAAGATCTGTTCAAGGGAGAATCATATCCCAACGCCAAACACCATTCGGAAAGGATTCTGACTCTTCCCCTCCATGAACATGTAAGCATTAACGATATTGAAATCATATGCCAGGATATCGAAAAGCATCTCCCCACCCGTTGACTCAATTATTGAGTCAATTCAGAATTGAACTCATATTATCACAATAGAATTAATCTTTGGCTGACCCTGTCTCCTGGGGTCGGACCAGGCTAAGCAAAGCCGTAAGAGGATTGAAGTAGGAGGTATCACAGAGTTATAAGTGCCCTTCGACAGGCTCAGGGCGGTGAGCAAAGTCGAACCGTTTAGTGTTAGTGTTGATTTCTAAAGTTAAAGTATCTTCAGAACTTAAAATTAAAAAATTATAACTTAAAACTGAATAGGATGAATTCAATGGATAAGATTTATGCGGTTATTTTGGCGGGGGGATCGGGAACCCGTTTCTGGCCGTTGAGTCGGGAGACCTGGCCTAAGCAGATGCTGCAGATTGTGGGAGAAGATACCCTTCTCCGGCAAAGTGTCCGGCGCCTGAATGGCTTCATTCCTCTCGACCGTGTTTTGATCGTAACGACGGAAAAACTGGGTCAGGATATCAAAATCCACTTGAACGTGTTCGGCAAAAATGCAAATCAGATTAAGGTAATCAAGGAGCCCTGCGGCAGGAATACGGCCCCTGCAATCGGGTTAGCTTCTCTTTATGTAAAAAAAATCGATCCCGAGGCACTGGTGCTGATCATGCCTTCCGATCACCTGATTAAAAAGGTCCATGAGTTTGAGAACGATGTAAGAAAGGCCGTTGAGGGGGCGGAAAAAGGTTATCTTGTGACCTTCGGCATTCAGCCCAATAAACCCGAAACGGGTTATGGCTACATGAAAGTTCAGAAAGAATCGGTCCCCGGGCTAACTTTAAGGAAATTGCACAAATTCGTCGAGAAACCGGATCGTGAGACTGCAAAGACCTATTTAAAGGAAGGAAATTACTTCTGGAACAGCGGCATCTTTCTCTGGAAGGTCTCCAAGATTATGGGAGAAATTGAAAGATATATGCCTGATATGCACCGGGGCCTGGAAAGAATAGAAGAGAGCCTTGGCACGGATAAAGAGAGGGAGACGATTGAAGCCGTTTATTCAGAAATGGATAGTCAATCGATCGATTATGGGGTCTTGGAAAAAAGCTATGATGTATTGACTCTTCCGGCCTCCTTTGACTGGAGCGATGTTGGAAACTGGCCAGCTCTGGATGATGTGCTCGAACATGACGCCCACGGAAACATCGTCCGGGGAAATGCGATTGGATTGGATAATCACAATTCGATTCTTTTCGGCAGCAACCGCCTGCTGGCGACAATCGGGTTAAAAGACATGGTGGTTGTCGATACACCCGATGCAACTTTTATCTCTCCCAAGGAGAGAACCCAGGAAGTGAAAAAGGTAGTGGAAGAGCTCAAAAGGAACGGGAAGGAAGAGCATTCGGTTCACCGGACAGTGGAGAGACCATGGGGAAGCTATACGGTCCTGGAAAAGGGGGATCGTTATAAGATTAAGCGGATCGTGGTCAAACCCCACGAGAAGCTGAGTCTCCAGGTCCACCGGCACCGGAGTGAACATTGGGTGGTGATTTCGGGGACAGCCAAGATTACGCGGAACGGTGAGGTTTATTATGTTCATCCGAATGAATCGACGTATATCCCCGTATCGACCAGGCACCGGCTGGAGAATCCTGGGAAGGTCCCGCTTCAGATCATCGAAGTCCAGAACGGAGATTACGTCGAAGAGGATGATATCGAGCGGTTTGAGGATGAGTATGGAAGGTAACTGCAAAGAAAAACAAAAAGCTGGAACATTGGAATGGTGGAATAGTGGAATGATGGAATAATAACTGCTGGAAGAATGGAATATTGGAAATATAAGGGGGGAAGCCCGAGGTGTCAGGTCTACACTTTTGACAATCGGCCTGGTTTTTAATAGAAGAGGACCTGTAAGAATATATAACGTTGTTGAATACGTTCACTTTTTGATGGAAACTTTCTTCAGATCTTACAACAGTTCTGCAAAGACCTTAGGTTTTTGTTCCGCAATTCGCAACAAGGCTTCCGCAGGGCCACTGGGTTTACGCCGTCCTTGTTCCCAATCCTGAACTGTTCGCAAACTCACACCCATCAGGCCCGCAAATGCCGCCTGCGACAAGTTCAGCCTTGCACGGATGGCCTGAGGAGGAGCAGGCTCTCTAACCGTATGGGTGCGCAGACCCTTCTTGCCCGCTTTATACGCCTTGATGTCGCGAATGCCGTCGAGAATTTCTTGCCCAATATTGCGCTTAGACATTTTTAATTTCCTCCGCAATCTGACGTAAAATATGTCCTGGAATGTTTTCTATTTCACCTTTGCTGTAAATGGTCAGCAGCCAGATTTCATCATTTTGCTTTTTGAAGTAATAGATAATTCGCACGCCACCGCGTTTTCCTTTCCCCACCATTGCCCAGCGAAGCTTTCTCACACCACCGGAACCGGGAACAATCTTTCCGGACTCCGGGTACCTGAGCAGGAAGCTTTGAAGGCCTAAATACTCATCATCGGTCAAGTAAGTATAAACGTGCTTGGTAAAAGCGGTGGCTTCAATGAATTCCACAGTTCCATTATACGGCAGAGCCGTACAAATCGCAAGGGGGGTTGGCGAACTTAATTTTTGAGTCAACCAGCCACGGAAAGGTCTGTGGGGTCAGACTTAAATATTGAGATTCGGCACGTGGGAGTCGGACCAAGCTGGGTTATCAGTGATCAGTTACACCTTACGTCTTGCGACAAAAAAAGGTTGGAGGGTCAAGGCAAAAGGGACAAGGATCAAGGGAACAGAAATGCAAAGTGCAAATTGAAAATTGAAAAGTGCAAAATATGATTTAAAGGCTCAAGGTATCAAAGGCCCGCATAGCGCAAAGGGCATGGCGCATAGCATTTAGGAGTAATGGAATGATGGAACGTTGAAAATACTTTTGCGAGTTAGAAGACAAAATCGTTACAAGTTACGGGTTACAGGTTTCAAACATTTAGGAGTGATGGAATAATGGAAGGATGCGACATGATCAGTAATTAGAGGCTACCAGGTAACTTTACAGACTCCTGATTTTGTTATCAATGGATCTTTTGTGATCAAAGACGCATTATAATAAAGGGTCGTAGCTGCAATGAGCTTATCGTGTATTTCCAAATTTATCCTGATCTTCTCTGCCACCCTTAAAATATGAACATCCAGTGAAGCAACAATAAAATTTTCATAAGAGTCAATTTTCTGTAGAGTTTTATCGAAAGTTAAAGTGATTTTACCTTTACCCGCAATATACATGATTTCAGCTAATACCACCGTAGGGATGATAATAGCTCCTTCTTTGATTGTCTTTTCAAAAGCTTCTAAAGCACGGGCACTCAGGTGAGGGTCATCCGTAAAATACCAAACGATGGAGTGGGTGTCTGTAACATGGTCCATAGAGGATCTCATTTCCCTTCGTATGGGAAGAGGGAGGTTTTTGCCACTGAGAACAATTTTTCATCGACAACGCTACCCTTCCAAATCCCTTTGAGTGATCCTCGATTTCCGGACATTTTTCCTTTCTGAATCAATTCGTTTCGCAAATGATGAATCACTTCATACAGCTTTGGAATAATTTCTTGCGGAGTTTCTTCAATTTCTTTTATAAGTTTTTGTTTGTAGGTTAAGGCCATTGCTCCTCCCTCCATCCTGGACCATCATCTTGATGATTTCAGTTTCTCTTGACCCAAGGGATACATTTTCTGCAAACTATTATAGCAAATTGCTCGAAAAAGTCAAAGAATTCCTGTGGTACAGTAATCGGTTAGAAAGATCCGGAATAATGTATTTTGAGTTATGAGTGTTGAGTGATGAATGAAAAAGAGTTACGGATTGCGTGGAAAGGTCTGTGGGGTCAGACCGCAACTTTCAACACAATGTGGAGGGGGCTCCCCGGTCCCCGGTTAAGTTTTTTAAAAAACGAAAAAGAGATTCTACCTTCTTATCGTATCTCCACGGATCCGGACTCCGGCTCCAGAAACCTGCAGTACTCCTACTCAACCCCCATCCTCGTTGACTCAATTATTGAGTCAAGTTCTCTTCTCCGAATCGACCTCCCCAATTACAAAAACAAGATGAAACCCCAAACAAAGCTCTCATGATCTCCAAACCCGCTAATTCAATTTTTGAGTTCACTTTTATGGCTGACAGTACTTACTTGTCCAAATGGCTAATCAATTTAGGAATAGGGAATGTTATTGAAACCTTATAAAAACTTCCCCGATCTCCGTCGTCGCTAACTCAATTTTTGAGTCAACTTTCTTTGTATCCTGGGTTCCTCTTCTGAAACCGAGGTGTCAAACTTTTCTGGTGGTTTTAAAAGTATTTTCAGATAATCCATCCTGATCACGAAAGAATGACCTCGTACCATTCGCTAAAGGGTCCCAGTCAGCGTATTTAATAAATTGACAGAAGTTAGCAAATGTGCTAACATTAATCCTGTGGCCTATACTGTCGAATACTTCCATCCACGTGTCAAAGCCGAGATCGAAACTTGGCCCGATGGTATATTGGCCGATTTTGCACGGATCGTGGAACTTTTAATAGAATTCGGACCCAATCTCCGCATGCCGCACTCGAGAGCCATGGGAAGCGGTCTTTTCGAGTTGAGGCCACGAGGTCGGGAAGGTATCGGACGCGTGTTTTACTGTTTCGTCGTTAGGCAGCGTGTGATGATCCTCCACGCTTTCGTGAAGAAAACAGAAGATACTCCGAATCAGGAATTGAGAATTGCCCGGAGAAGGATGAAGGAGGTACAGAATGGCTGAATTGAAATATCAACCCGTTCTCCATGACCATGAGGCATTCCTCAAGAAGGCCATGAAGCGGAAAGGATTTAGGAAAGCTTATAAGGAATTGGAAGAGGAGTACGCTCTTGTGCGCGAGATGCTTGCTGCGCGTTCTATGTTGGGGCTCACGCAAGAGGCGGTCGCGACCTTGATGGGAACGACAAAAAGTGCAGTTTCGCGGCTGGAAGCAGCAGGAAAGCATGTCCCTTCGTTGACTACCCTAAAAAAGTATGCTCACGCAGTAGGCTGTCACCTGGAAATCAAGCTGGTTCCAAAGCCTTACCGAACCATCGTCAAAGGACTGAAAGATAAGAGGTCATCAAATTCTTAGCTGACGTTACAAGGGGACTGGGGGGAGGCGTGGGAAAAAGATCTTTGGTCAGGCTTGTTTCTTGTGTTTCATTGCATAATGATCCTGAGATGATAGAGAATTATCTAAATGATCCCAGAGGACGTTCTTTTTTGTTGCTTGGATTTACAAGAGGGAAGCATTGGTTCTGTTAACTCCGTGAGAAGTAGATCCACTGCCTGAGAGTGATTTTATTTCTGAGATCATGGACAAGGGGAGGTATTTAGGTATATAACGTTTTTTGAAAGGAATAATGCAATGAATCAGATCATTATAGAGATACCAAATGAAGTTTTACTCGCCCTGAAGGTGTCGTCGGAAGAAGTCGGTCCAGCCCTGCGTATGGCAGCCGCTGTCAAACTATTTGAGTTGGGACGTCTTTCGTCCGGCGCAGCCGCTCGGTTAGCAGGTGTGCCACGGGTTGTCTTTCTATCTCGACTGGCGGATTATGGTGTGGACGCCTTTAACCTGAGTGAAGAACAGCTTCAGAGGGAAGTCCGCCTTGCCTGATTTGATCTGTAATACCTCTCCTTTTCAATATCTCTACCAACTTGAGCTCCTGAACATTCTTCAAGTTCTGGCCGAACGCGTAATCGTCCCCCCCGCTGTGGTAGATGAACTCACTGAGGGGAGAAACCTGGGGCTCAATTTACCCGATTTGTCTTCGTTAAGCTGGATTACGGTTCGTCGGCCTGTGAGTGAGCCAGCAGTACCGCTTGTGGCGGACTTGGGGCCGGGGGAGACGGAAGTCCTTATGCTGGCATTCGAGTTACCCGGAGCCGTAGTGGTGCTCGATGACGCTCTTGCACGCCTTATAGCAGAAACTCTTGGGTTTCATCTCAAAGGCACATGGGGATTGTTACTGGATGCCAAGCGTCTTGGCATCATACCGGCGGTTAAGCCCCTGATAGATCAGCTTCATGCGTTACGCTTTCGCATAGCCCCCCAAACCCGCGCTGTAGTCCTTAAACTGGCCGGAGAATGAGACAAAGAAAGGTCTGTGGGGTCAGACTTAATTATTGAGATTCGGCACGTGGGGTCGGACCAAGATGGGTTATCAGTGATCAGTTATCGGTGATCAGTTACACCTTACGTCTTGCGACAAAAAAAGGTTGGAGGATCAAGGCAAAAGGGACAAGGATCAAGGGAACAGAAATGCAAAGTGCAAATTGAAAAATAAAAAGTGCAAAATATGATTTAAGGGCTCAAGGTATCAAAGGCCCGCATAGCGCAAAGGGCATGGCGCATAGCATTTAGGAGTAATGGAATGATGGAACGTTGAAAATACTGTTGCGAGTTAGAAGACAAAATCGTTACGAGTTACGGGTTACGAGTTCAAGGAACAAGGAACAAGGTTAAAGGAACACGAAAACTCGGAAAGCTGGGATATTAAGCATACATAAGCCGCTTGCCTTTTGGTCGTGGGATTGCTCGCTCAAACTCCTTTGCTGTGTCCAGCCAAAGATTAATTGCATCCTGACAGTTCGCGAGGGCCTCGTTGGGGGTGTGCCCATGAGCCATGCATCCGGGAAGTTCCGGAACCTCAGCGATAAAAGCCTGGTCCTCATTG
The DNA here is from genome assembly GCA_016875195.1 of Deltaproteobacteria bacterium. Classification (GTDB taxonomy): domain Bacteria; phylum Desulfobacterota; class BSN033; order BSN033; family UBA1163; genus RBG-16-49-23. Next base: position 1,635 of record VGRY01000046.1, on the reverse strand, counting down.
CTCCAATAGATGATTATTTCATATTTATACATTAGTCGCCCCCTTCTTGTTCCAGCCCATACCTGGCGATAACAGCTCGAACCTGCCGAGCCTGATAGGGTTTGGCCATATGTCCTTCTTTCTGAAGATTAATCATATCTTCGACTCCTGATTTAATAAAAATATGGTGACTCCCCCGGATTCTTTCCTCGAAACCGAGTCGGGCCAGCAAATTTCTGAGATCATCGAAACGGATGTTAGCATCTGAACGTCCACTCAGGAGTCTTGCAAGAAGTCTTCTGTACGTTGCCATAGAGTCTGAAACTACACCAATTTCTTAAAACTATCTGTCAACGTGATTATTAGAAGAACGGCCTTCAGTTTTGTTAAAATTAATTATAGCAAATCTTTTGAAAAAGTAAACCCCATTAGAAAAGCATTACTTTTCCAACTGGAAAGGACTATGGGGTCAGACTTGAATATTAGCGTGCCCAGCGAAGGGTAGCGCAATCTAATGGGTGGAAGTCCCGTCCTGCCTGCCTGCGGAAGGCAGGGTAAAAGCAAGAGTCCCGCCAAGGCAAGATAGCTTGGATGACAGTTGCGGGTTAGAAGTTAAAAATCATTACGGACTACATCTTGTGGAGCCAATGTCGCTAACTCAATTTTTGAGTCAAAGTCCTTTTTCCGAATCGGTCCCCCCAATTACAACTGGTGGGTCTGGGGTCGGACCACGCTAAGCGATTGATTTAATGAATTAAGATTGAAAAAAGGAGGCCGATTTTTGGTTTAGAATGGCATTTTGAGGGGTGAAATTGCCCTGATAAGGAATTAAGTATGGCCAGAGCCAACCAAAGCCGTTGGAGGATTGAGGTCGGAGGTTGGAGGCAACTAACAAAGTGACGAGATGTTGAGTGTTAAGTTTTTAGGACGATCAAAAAACGGTTGCAGGTTTCGGGTTACCTTACCAAAGGCCCGCAAAGCGCATGGCGCCTAGCGCATAGCGTTAAGGTATAATGAAACAGTGGAATGATGGAGAGATAGAATAAACCCCCAAGCCTCCTGACTTAATTTTTAAGTCAGCTTCTACGGCTCATCGTATACAACCAGTCGGCTAATTGATTCGGGAACAGGGGATATTGTTCAAACTTTGCAAAAACACTTGATCCCCGTCATTGCTAACTCATTTTTTAAGTCAAATATTATTTTTCGAATTTATCCTTGAATGTCTCTCCCCAGTTTTACACTTAACATGTCCCATAAGTTGGTGGGCTGGACACAAGGAGAGATCATACAATTAGTACGATTGAGGCTTAGGATACCCCACCCCCACCCTTACCCTCCCCCTGAGGAGACTGTGTCACAATGGGGAGGGTGAGGGGGCGATTATAGGTTAAACTTGATCTAATCTCGATATAAAACGTTCTTTGAAAACTGAATAGAGATAGACGGTCGTAATAGCTCCACTGGGAAAGCCCTTTCTCCTCTTTGGAACCCAGCACGGCTTCAATTTCGGGATATTATCCCAATGTTGGGGCTCTAAGAGCCATGAGTTTTTCGATTAACCCCGATACGCCAAGAATCGTGATCATCCGGGCCAGGTTGAAGCACGTGGCAAACAAGGAGGTCTCCGCATTGACCCCAGTGCGCCCCCGTAAT
>VGRY01000045.1 GCA_016875195.1 Deltaproteobacteria bacterium | reverse complement strand
ATGGTGCAGATGGCAACCTCGGGGCTTGTCCAGATAACATGTCTTTCTCGATTCGAGGTAGTTAAAAATGCTGTTACCTCGTTACAGGATAACTTTTTCTCTTGACAAGGTGCCTTTTAATGGGTGCAAAAAATTGAACCAGACGGACATGGGTGAACTGTTCGGAAAGGGTTCGACCTCCCTGCGCTAAGCCGCTTCCGCAAAGGCAGGGGCGAACCTTCGATCGGATATATCTAACCCATGTTGGAATTCACCTTGGGTGAAGTTCGAGCATTCCTCTAAAACATCCAATGAACCGCCATTCGAAGTCTCGCTTTTGACGGGATTTATCCATGGCCGTTTATGCAACTGCAAGGATTATTTTAACTCCATGATAGGGCCGAAAAAACCGATGCTTTTATGCTGTTCTGCGCTGAGAAAGACCTGCAGATAGAGTCCGTTGCACACAGAAGGAACATGAATGACCCGGACTACTTCATTATTACCTATGGCTTCTGGGGCGATCTCCCCCAGCAGGTTGAGAGACCTGAGCAGGAACTCCTCATTAAAAACGGATTCCGGATCATCCGGGTAGAGGGGCACAATCCCGATATCGGCCTCAACCAGGTCCTGGAAGAAATGGGTTCCGTAAGAAACCTCCGGTGTGGAACCGTTCCTGGCAAAGGCGATCTCCACCAGCAGCTTGGTTTTATTGATACTGGAGTAAGTGACCCTGACCCCAAGGTTGATATCGTTGCTTCCCCACCGTCCAGGCCCCATCAGGGCAAACCGCTTCTCTGCAAGATGCTTGTTCAACAGATTGACGAGGGTGGCAACCTTCATCTTCCGTTCATAGGTGGGCAACAGGTCATAAGCCTTCGGATTCACATAGACGATATACTCCAGGTTAGGAACGATGCTATTGGAGAGGGCCGTCTGTGTTGTAAACAGGATCTTTTCCGGACTGACCGCTTCCGGCAATTCCACAATTTCCCTCTCCTTACGAATGGAAAGGGATCGGCACTGGAGGAGAAAAAATTTATTATCATTCCATGCGAACTCAATATCCACAGGCCTTCCATAAGCTGCTTCAATTCTGGAGAGAATCTTCCTGGCGAGCCGAACGAAATGACTCTTGTTTAAAAAATTATCGAAAGTGATACAGAGTTCTTCTCCCTTAAGATCTTGGGTCTTGAATAGAGGAGGAGAGAGATGATCGTCTTTTTGAATCGAGACCGCATAAAATAGATCAGGATGGTCAACTTGAGAAGCCAGGGTTCTGAAATCAACCGTTTCCAATATTCCTTTTTTCAGATTGAGGACATCCACCTGCCTCTGAGAATACTTTTTGATCTGGTCTCCTGTCACCTCTGGCCGGAGTTGGGGATGGCTCAAGGGAATCATTCTCGGATAATCAGAACCCACACGGTCAACCGCTCGGGTTCCAAGACCTAAGACCAGCCTCACCAACCCTTCCTCCTTCCTGATCTTGGGATTCCAGGTGTGGACATTCCGCGAGAACATCACCCCTCCGATAAAGGGCAAAAAGTAGTCCCCAAATTGTCTTCCCACAACTTTTTGAACCATCATGGCCATTCTCTCATCATAGTCCAAAAGCCCGTGATCTCTCCGGTAAAGGATGGGATCGGGCCCGAAGATGCTGGCGAACACCTTTTTAAGACCCATGATGAAATGGTTCAAACGGGTTTCAATATCTCCCTGGTTCGTCAGAAAGAGGGAGAGATATTTGCCTGAGAAGGCCAGGCCGAAATTATCCTCAAGCATGCTCGAAGATCGAATGATGATCGGATGTTCACCAATCTCTGTCAGGATCTTCCGAAAATCTTCAACTACCTCAGGAGCGAAGTTGGCAAACCTGAACCTTTCTTCAATCCTTGAAAATTCTTTCTCAATCGCTTCACGATCCTTATATTTGAAGGTATGAAAGAGATAGAGATTGTTACGGTCTAGAAACTCTGAAAAAACGCCCGAATTCAAATACCAAGTCTCCGGAACCCGGACATACTCCTCGAGCTCCGGATCTTTCTCCTCCAATAACGGCAGGAGGATCTTATGAGCCAAAATCATACCCGCGGCTTTCCCTCCCAGTTTACCGGGCCTCTTCCGGCTCCAACGGGTGTGCTGAAGGAGGTCTTGAAAGTCACGCATAGTAATATGATTCTTAGCAAGACTGATGAACGGAAGCTGACTTGAGATAAACCGGGTGATCAGGGCAACACGGATTCCTTCGGCTTCCTCTCTTGAAATATAGACCTCTCCTTTTGGAATTTCGCAGAACTCCTGTAGAGCATTGAAAATTTCGACGGAGCTGGCTTGGTCCAGGTTGACAATCTTGCTCAGCGTCTGTGCCCTATCCCTTTTACGGGCAAGGTTGATATAGTTTTCTATCTCGGAGGGAGTCAGGTGGGTTGCAAAGTAATAGTCAATCAGGGTCTCCAGATAATCCTGACGGTTGGCCTCAGTATCCGGTAGCCCATCCTTCTTCAACTCCTCCACGGACTGTTCGTAAAGCCTGCTCCGCGTGACGATCCCCTTCTTTTCCAGGATGTCCATAAAGGTGCTGCGGATCAATCCGAGGAGATGGGGATACTGATTGATCTTTTTATAGAGGCGGTATGTTTTGAGAAGATCCAAACGACTTCTCCTATTTAATCTCTCCTAAAAATTCACAGAGCATTCCTGCGGTCTTTTCGACGATGGCAGTACATTTTTCTCGACCACCGGTCTCCGCCCACTTCTTATTCTCCTCCGGATCATCCAGATGAAGACCGATCAGGTCATAGCAGTTTCTGCTCCCGAACTCTTTTTCGAACTTTTCCCAGAACTGCTGACATTTCTCATAAACCATTAAAAGGGTTTTCCGGTCTTTTGGATCGGTTCTCCCCATCTTCATCCCGATGGCCATGATGGCAGCAGTGAAGGCTCCGCAGAGCGAGCCTTTCCGGCCAACTCCTCCGCCGAATCCCGAAGCCAATCTGGGGAGCAGGGAATCTTCAAAACCTAAATAATCCTTGAAACTCAAGGAGACGGACTCCGCTCAATTGTATCCCTGATCAAAATAGCCTTTTGCTTTCTCCGAAACCGATTTTGCATCATCCATCCTTCTATTTCCTCCTTTCTTTTAACGACCGGCGACATCAATGAATCTATCATGTTAGAATGGAAAAATCCATAGTTTCCGTTGAAGGGTGAGCAAAAATAGGCTATACCATTAATCAATGGAAACATGGCGACTCTTAGATACCGGTGCCCGTTCGGCCGCTGAAAATATGGCCCTCGATGAGGTGCTCCTCGAACAGAAGGCCTGCGAAAAGACCCCGCATACGCTCCGGTTTCTCCAGTTCTCCAATCCATCTGTCCTGGTGGGCCATCATCAATCTGTTGAAGAAGAGGTGAGGCTTTCGTACTGCCAGGAGAAAAAGATTGAGATCAACCGGAGGCTCACCGGAGGAGGGTCCATCTACTGGGGAAGGGCAGAACTGGGCTGGGAGATCTATATTTCAAAAACAGATTCTCGAATCCCTTCGAGGATCGAAGATCTCTATCGGAAGATGGGAGAAGCCTCAGCCAATGGGCTTCAACGCCTTGGTCTTAGGGCTTATTTCCGTCCAAGAAACGATGTGGAGGTCAGCGGCCGCAAGATCTCCGGAACAGGCGGAACCGAACTCTCTGGTGCCATTCTCTTTCAGGGAACACTCCTGGTTGATTTCGATGTGGATGAAATGCTCAGGGCATTGAGAATTCCAACTGAAAAACTACAGGATAAGGAGATCGATTCAGTCAAAGAGAGGGTCACCTGCTTGAGATGGGAATTGGGACGCAAACCCTCATTGGCGACTATCAAAGATTCTCTGATCAAAGGTTTCGGAGAAGCCTTCGGCATTACCTTCAACCCTCAACCTTTAACCACTGAAGAGGAAAATCTGCTAAGAATTAAGCTTCCTTATTTCTCTTCTTCAGACTATATCTTTAAGGTGAGAGAGGCCCTGCCAAGAAGAAAGACCCTTACCTCCATTCTCAAAGCCCCGGGCGGATTGATACGCATCTCCATGGCCATTGATACAAAAACGCAGGTGATCAACCAGATTTTGATCACCGGAGATTTTTTTGCCTACCCCAAGAGAGCAATCTTCGATCTCGAAAGTCTTCTCAAGAATTCACGGGCTACTCCTGATAACCTTGACACCATCATCCAGACCTTTTTTGCTAAAACAAAACCCCGGATTCCGGGAGTGAAAGAGGTTCACTTCACGCAGGCCATTCTCGAAGCCATACAAAAGATGGATCTCCTTCCCCATGGATTTGATGAAGAAGAAACCCACCATCTCTTTCCTGTATCAAAGCCCTTTGCAGAAGTGAAAAAACCCGAAGTCCTCCTCCTTCCCTACTGTGCCAAGGAAATAGACTGTGACTTCAGATACCAGAAAGGGTGTGAAGAATGCGGCCGGTGTTCCATTGGAGATGCAGTTCAGATGGCCAGATCTTTTAATATGGATTATCTGACCATCCAGAATTATGAAGACCTCGAATCAACCCTCTATCAGGTCAAGGGTTCGGGAGCAAGAGCCTTTATTGGCTCATGTTGCGAACCATTTTATGGGAAACACCGTCCTGACTTTGAAAGGATCGGACTTCCGGGTATTTTGGTAGATGTGGAGAGAAGCACCTGTTATGACTTGAATCAAGTGAAAGAGGCCCACTTCGGAAGGTTTGAGAATCAGACCCATCTCAACCTCACACTCCTCAGAAGGATATTAGAGTATGTCCACAGCTGAGTTATTCTTCTCCGGATCGTATGATATCCTGGTGATCGGAGCCGGTCCTGCCGGATCAAGTGCAGCCCGGGCCGCTGCCCGGATGGGATGCAAGGTCCTTCTCATTGAGAAGAACCAGCGCATCGGTGTTCCAGTTCAGTGTGCCGAACTGGTGTCCAAATGGGTTTCCCACCACGCCTCTTTCACCTCCGGATCAATCATTCAATCCATTGAAACGATGAGCATTCATCTTCCCAATGGAACAAGGTATGAGATGAAAAGTCCGGGGTATATGCTCGATCGCTCCCTCTTCGATAAGGAACTCGCCACCTCTGCCATTTTATCAGGGGCTGAGGTCCTTACAGGAGCCAAGGCTCTTGAGACTTCATCCGAAGGTGTTCTCATCGAGCAAGGGTCTAAAAAAGAATGGATAGGAGCGAAGGTGATCATTGGCGCCGATGGGGTTCATTCAACGATTGCCAAATGGACCAAGCAGCCTTCAACAAAGGTGATGGTGGCCCTCCAGTACGAGGTCGCCCTCTTTGAGCCTCAGTCTCATGCCGATATCTATTTTCATCCGGATTACGAAGGGGGATATGCCTGGTTTTTCCCGAAAGGCAGAACCGCCAATGTGGGTATGGGCCTTCTCCCTTTGAAAACCTCCATGCTTCCGGAATTGCTCAACCGTTTCTTAACACTTCTCAAGGGCTGCGGAAAATTGCCAAGAATTGAAGTCGTCTCAAAGACCGGCGGCTCCATCCCTTGTGAGCCCAGGCAGCAGACTGTCTTCGGAAACACCATGCTGGTAGGAGATGCAGCAGGTCATGCTCATCCCATCACAGGCGCAGGCATTCTCAATGCTGTCCTGGCAGGAGAAATCGCAGGGAGAATTGGAGCGGAAGCAATCAGAAGAGGAGACCTTCGTTACCTTGAGAATTACGAATCGGAGTGGCGCGAAACCTTTGGAGATCCCCTTCTGTATGGAGCATCTAAAAGAAATTTTCTTGAAGAGCATAGGAATAAATCTGAAATTGATTTTGAAAGATTGATAAAAAAAACCTGGGTCGGTTTTAAAGAGTATTATAAGGATCGAAGAATAACTCCCCCTTGATTTACCTCCTTGTTTAACCCCACCTCACCTCCCCTTAAATTAAGGGGAGGCAGGGAGGGGTTAAGATGTAGCGTCCCGATTTAGTCGGGACGGAAAGGAAAAAATGAAACAGAAAACAAGCCCTGAATATGTCCAGACCAGTCTGGCCGCCTCTCTTACCCTTGGCTTCAAGTCTGGGTCTTTTCATCGGAACGCAAAACTCAAAGGTCTCAATCTTCTCCTTCACTATGAAGAAGGCTGTCTTGGAAAGTGCCATTTCTGCGGGCTCTCGAAAACGAGGCTGGAAGGTTCAAAAGGAAAAACCTTCATCCGTGTGGACTGGCCCCTTTATTCCCTGAAGGAAATCATCGAGAAAACAAAGGGTAAAGAACAGATCCATCGGGTCTGCATCTCTATGATCACCCACCCCAAAGCCCTTGAAGATACGATTTATGTCATCAAAGAATTTAAAGAGAAGACCGATCTCTTCATCAGCGTTCTCATTACGCCAACCCTGATTCGTGACAGAGAGGCACTGATGGCGATGAAACAGGCTGGAGCCGACCGGGTGGGAATTGCCATCGATGCTGCGACCCCTGAACTTTTCGATCGCTTAAGGGGAAAAGGCGTAGAAGGACCCCATCAATGGAACCACTACTGGGATGTGGTCCGTATGTCAGCAGAGGTCTTTGGAGAATTCTATACAGGAATTCATCTCATCGTGGGTCTCGGTGAAACTGAGAAAGAGATGGTTGAAACCATTCAAAAAGGCCAGGACATGGGTGCTTACACCCACCTCTTTTCATTCTTTCCTGAAAAAGGAAGCCCCATGCAAAATCACCCTTCTCCTCCTCTTGACCACTATCGGAGAATTCAGCTTGCCCGCTGGATCATCAATGAAGGGCTGGGTTCAATCTCTCAAATGAAATTTGATGGACAGGGGAAACTGGTCGATTTCGGAACCAATATTACTCCTTTGATCGAGATGGGCGAACCATTTATGACTTCCGGATGCCCGGGAAGGAATGGAAAGGTGGCTTGCAACCGGCCTTATGGAAACGAGCGGCCTTCCGGCCCGATCCGGAACTTCCCCTTCATGCCGGAATCGGAAGATATAGAAGAGATAAAAAGACAATTGGAAATAAAATGACAATAACCAGACACCAATAACCAGATAAATTCCAATAATCAATCACCAAACATTTATATTGGGTTATTGGAATTTGGTTATTGGTTATTATTTGGAGTTTGGAATTTGGTTATTGGAGCTTAACTTATACGCGAATACACCATGATCAACGAATTATTACAAGTCCCAACAAAAGAACTCCAAACTGAGGCTTTTCGTCTTCGGAAGCTCCATTTTGGCAATGAGCTAACCTTCTCCATTCCAGGCACGGTAGCTTATCAGGACGCCACCCTTCCCTCTCACCAAGATCGTTTTGCAGCGATCAGCGTGACCGGAGCTCATTGTGATCTGAAATGCGGCCACTGCGAAGGAAAACTCCTCGAAACAATGATCCCTGCAGAGAATGCTGAGACTTTTTCTCGAACAGTCGATCGGCTCCGCTCACAAGGGGCGTTGGGTATTCTATTAAGCGGTGGAGCAAACCGAAATGGCGAAGTCCCTCTCGATCCATTTATCCCTTCAATCAGGAAGATGAAGGAAATGGATCCCTCTTTTAAAATCATCGTCCACACCGGCCTGATTAAAAGAGAAACTGCAAAAGCTCTGAAGGATGCGGGCGTTGACCAGATTCTGTTAGATATGATCGGCGATGAAAAGACGATTCGTGAGATCTATCACCTGAAGAAGCGGGTTGAAGATTATGAGGAGACACTCTTCATGCTTAAGGAGATGGGCCACAGGCTTGCCCCCCATATCATTATCGGCCATCACTTCGGAGAGATACGGGGAGAATGGCGGGCGCTCGAGATCGTCACCCGGGTCAATGTGGAGACGATCGTCCTGGTCATCCTCAAACCTCTAATGAAAAATAATTTGTTCAAAACTCCAACTCCGGAAGAGACCTCAAAAATTACAGCCGTCACCAGAATTCTTAATCCCGTCACTCCTATTCGGATGGGCTGCATCCGGCCCGCCCACCCCTGGAAGACAGAAATGGAGAAAGGAGCGATCGACTCCGGCGTCAACACCATCGCCTACCCCCTCCAGGGAACGATTGACTACGCCACCTCAATAGGACTTAAAACAGAATTTGTTGAGATGTGTTGCAGTCTGATTTGACCAACTATTCAATCCATGAACAAGAATCGAAGCGTCCCCATTTATTGGGGACGAAATCACGCAAAAATTCCGTCTGCAATAAATGCCGACGCTACATCCATCATCCCCGAAACAACAAAAATCCGGACTAAACTCCTCCGATGGTTCAAACGAAATGAAAGAGATCTTCCCTGGAGAAAAACGAAAGACCCTTACGCCATCTGGGTTTCGGAGATCATGCTCCAGCAGACCCAGGTCGCTACCGTCATTCCCTATTACGAAAAATTTCTGAAAACTTTTCCAACGATTCAATCCTTAGCCCAAGCACACCTATCAAAGGTTTTAAAAGTCTGGGAAGGGTTAGGGTACTATTCGAGAGCGAGAAACCTTCATCAGGCTTCCCGGCTGATTGAAAAACGCTTCAAGGGTAAAATCCCTGATAACCTAAAAGACCTTCTCGATCTCCCTGGCATTGGAAGATACACGGCAGGAGCCATCCTTTCCATTGTGTTTAATAAAACAGTAGCGATCCTTGATGGAAACGTGAAGAGGGTACTTTCCAGACTTTATGCCATATCAGGTAATCCAGCGATAAGTAAGACCGAAGATCTTCTCTGGCATATTTCAGAATCGCTCGTACCCAAAGGCAGAGCCAGTCTCTTTAACCAGGCAATCATGGATCTCGGCGCTATGATTTGCACGCCAAAAGATCCACAATGTCCTAAATGCCCTCTGATTGACCTCTGTAAAGCATATGGCTCGGGAAAACCCGAAAGGTTTCCATCAAAAGCCATGAATAAAAAAATCCCTCATATTGAATCAGTGGCTGCTGTTATCCGAAAGGATAGAAAAGTACTTCTCCGCCAGAGGCCTCTCAGAGGTCTTCTCGGAGGATTATGGGAATTCCCGAACTGGAAAATTCACAGAGAAGAAAGGTTAAGGTTGAGGTTAAGAAAACATATCAAAGATGAATTCGGAATGAATGTAAAAGTGAAGGAATCTGTTGGGACTTTTCAACAAATTTATTCCCACTTCAAGCTTACACTATTTGCTTTTTACTGTGATGGAGTTAAGACAAACAAAAAAGGAAGATGGGTTCCTATTCCCCGGCTACGTCTTCTTCCAATGTCGAGAATAGATAGAAAAATTGCGGATACCATCCAAGAATCTCCACTACAAAACAAATCCTAATCCCCAGTAGAGAGCCATTCCCAGGATTACAGATCCCCAGAGGCTCTTCACTTTCCATGCAAAAAGAAAAACAGGAATGGCAGCGATCAGGTATTGTGGCTGGATTTCTATCTTCCCTCCTCCGTTGGAGAAGAGTATGGGAAAGACAATGGCGCTCAAAATGGAGATGGGGAAATATTCTAATCCTTTTTTCACCTTCTCCGGAAGGACCCGCTGGTTGAAAAATGCCATGGGGAAAAACCTGGGGAAAAACGTTACGAGTGCCATTCCCAAGATGAGTATGAGGATTTCTGGTCTCATTGTTTTCTCATTGATTCAGTTCCACGACTCCCCTCACCTCGGTTGCGAGTCGAAGCGACCTTTCTCTCTCCCCCAAGGGGAGAGGGCGGGGTGAGGGGGGATTTCAGTTTTGAACTTTGAACTTTGGAATTTAGAAACATTCCTATTCCCGAAGCAAGAAGAGCGGTCAGGACGATATACCAGTTTCCGGGTAACGCCCATTTGAAAAAGAGAGAAGATACCCCTGCAATCACCATGATAAGAAGGTGGTGGATCTTTTTGATCTGAAGGAGAAGCAAACAGATAAAAAGGGCTGGCAGAGCAAAAGGGATTCCATACGATTGGTGATCAATCAGCCCTCCGAAGAGTGCCCCAGCCACTGAACCCATTACCCATGCGACATGGGAGGTAATCTGAAGCCCGAAGAGATAGGCAGGTCGATTCTCAATCTTCGAGGTATTCGACATCGCCACAGCAAAAGATTCGTCGGTCAACTCGCCAGAGAGAAGACCAAGAGTTCGAATTCGATTCCGGTTAAAATAGAGAGAGAGGGTTGAACTCATAAGCAAATGACGGAGGTTGATGAAAAAGGTAGCGATTACAATTGGAACCCATGCCATCCCCTTCAAGATCATTTCAATAGCAAGAAACTGGCTTGCTCCCGCATAGACAAAAAAGCTCATCAATCCCACTTCAATTGGAGTGAGGCCTGCCTGCCGGGCCAACACGCCAAAGGCCATGCCCACTGGGATGTACCCTAAAACAATGGGGAGTGCGGCTTTGACTCCTGCCCTGAATTGGTGATTATCCATGGGGATAAAAACTTTCTTTCGTCTTATTGAAATAACCGAACTGGAGCCGGGGAAATTCTTTCTTGAGAATCTCCATCATTTTTGAAAGCCCGATTCCACTGCCTCTTCCCATGGCTTCAAGATAGAAATCCGGATCAATATTCAAATTTCGCATCTGAATGAGATTGAGGTTCGTCTTTCTAATAAGCTTTATCAATCCCTCGATCTCTTCCTCTCTGTCGCTAAACCCCGGAAAGACGAGAAGGTTGATCGACGTATAGATTCCCTTCTCTTTTGCTACGAGTAGAGAATCCACCACTTTCCCAAAGGTATAGCTTCTGGGTTTGTGATAACGGTCATAATATTTCTTGTGCGGACTGTTCAGGGTTATGCGAATACTATTGAGCCCTGCATCGCAAAGCCTTGCCACCCGGTCCGGATAACTGCCATTGGTGTTGAGGTTAATCGTTCCTCGTTCCGTTCTTTCACGGAGTTGACGAATTGATTTTTCAAGGACCTTCCACTGCATCAATGGTTCTCCCTCGCAACCCTGACCGAAGCTGACGATCGCATCTTTCGCTTCTTTTAGATGGGGTAAAGCAACCCCTAAAATTTCGTCCGGAGTGGGTACAAATTTGATTCTCTCCATCGAGGCCGGACAGCACTCTGAAGGCTGAAGCGAAATACAACCAATACACGCCGCGTTACACGAAGGAGAGGTGGGCAGAGGGCACTCCCATCTATGGAAAAAGACGTTCTTTGCCGCAAAACAATGATATTCCATTGCACAGCGTGCAAGCTGCCGAAGGAGCCGATTACTGGATTCCTTCTCAATTGAGAGCGCAACCTTTTTCCTCAGGAGGAGATCGTTTCCGAAATATTTAGGATTCCAATGCGGATTGGGATCAACGACGACCCCGGTTGCCCAGAATTTCCCATCTTTCCACCCCACGGAGCTGTAAGCCCATAATGGAAGTATGCGGGCCTCTGCACTCATCTGAGTTGCTGGAAGGAGGGTCCGGACATAGCCAGGTGGAAGAAAAGCAGCCACCCCTGTGCAACTAACCTCTTTTTTTCCGATTCTTATTTTTTTGAGAGGTTTAAAAGACTCTCCCTCCCATCCAAGGGGTATTCTTCCTGGAAGACTGAACAGTTGACTTCCCCGGGGAAGAGGAACCAGCTCCGAGGGATCAGGAAGGAGGATTCGATCTCCTGATCGTCCGGCTATTTTAAGGTCGGAATGGTCAAAGATCTTGCCTGTAGAATCTGAAAAAATAAGGCTGGGGTATTTAAAACCCATAATCAGGATACGCTATAAACGAAATCTGCGATGGTATAATGGTTTCGAGTATGCCTGATCAGGTGGGATACTTTCTCTCACCTCTCGATTTTCTTAATGAACTTTTCACATTTTTTCTCTTGAGTGCCGCCTTTAACCGATTTGTTTTTCCTCTCTTCTTCATTATTTAATTCCCTCCACTTGATTTATTGCCCGCTTTTATCGTTTAACAGTCAAAAATGACTATTCGACTATGTGACGATCAGACGATGCGACTCATCTACTTAACCAGCCAGATTCCTGACACAATTAAAGCTGTTCCAATGACTCTTGATACACTGAACTCCTCATTGAGGATCAGAACACTGAGAAGTGCGGTGACCAGCGGGTAACAGGCTGCAATAGGAACAATTTGTGAAGTGGCCTCCATTTTTAACGCTGTATAGTAAGTCCACATTCCGAGAAGACCTGCCATCATACCGCTTGCGCCGAAGAGCGCTATGCTTTTACCATCGAGCGACATCAATGCCCTACCCTTACCCAGGAGAAAGGTGAGGATTAAGAGGCTGATGGTTACGATTGTGCTCCGAATGGTAACCCCTACCAAAGGATCCACTTTAGCTAAACCCATCTTTTCAAGGATGGGCGTCGCACCCCAAAGTAAAGCAGTAGCGGCCAATAAAAAGACAACCAATTCATCCTCCGGTATTACTACTATTTTAATTCAAAAGGTCAATTCCTGGCCGCTTTAAGTGCCTCTACCATTGAATAGGGAATTTTCATATCCCCTCTTCCCACTCCAACATCCAAGCTTTCCTTTTCAATTCCATGGTAGTCCGTCCCACCGGTCATGATGAGACCATTTCTCTCGGCCAGAGTTTTATACTGAGCAACTTCTGTAGAAGAATGCTCTGGATAATAGACCTCTATGCCCTTCAGACCATCTTTGAGAAGATCCCCGATCAAACTCTCCAGACCCTTAGCTCCATTTAAACCAAGGGTGTTTGGATGACCGAGCACAGGCACTCCCCTGGCCTCACTAATCAAGTGAATGGCTTCGGCTGGTGTAAGCCTCAATTTATCAACATAGGCTGAAGCCCCTTTTTTCAGATACCGGTCGAAAGCCTCCTGAAAATTCCTGACATATCCCTTTTCTATAAGCACCTGGGCAAAATGTGGCCGCCCCACCTGCCCCCCCCCGGAAGCCTTAACCACCTCTTCATAAGTAATTTTAACACCCAGCCGATTGAGCTTCTCCACCATCTTTGGATTTCTCTCTTCCCTTGCCCTTTGTAGATATTTCAATTTCTCGTTTAGAGTGGGGTGGTGAATATCTATAAAATATCCAAGAAGATGCATAGAACCCGGCGAATGCTCAGCACTGATTTCTATACCGGGTATAACTTCAAACCCAAGCCTCTCCCCTTCTGCCAGGCCCTCCTCCAAACCTTCGATCGTATCATGATCGGTAATCGAAATGGCTTGAAGTCCTTTGGCTTTCGCATATCTGACCATCTCAGAGGGGGTTTTCACCCCATCCGAGGCAGTGGTATGAAGATGAAGATCAATATACCCCATTTCTACCTCTCCTTTAACCACTCCTCCTCTATTACCCTAATCTGGGTTTAAGAGAAGAGAATTAAAAAACTTTTTCGATTTCAACTTTATATAAAAGAAGGCCTTATCAAAGTCAACCCTTTGCCTCCTCACCTCAGGGCTGGCCGGTTGAGAGAGATTAGTCTTGAGCATTATTTTATTAAAATACCAAAGGTCGTAGATCGATACCATAAAATAGGGCACCCTTGAGTTGATCAAAACCTATCCTATTCAATATTTCCTTAAATACCTGATGAAAGAAAGTTTTGAAATAAATCCTATCTGAAATTAGGTGATTTTGTTAAAAATCAGTAACATATTGATTTTATTTAATAATACTTTATATAAATATTTCTTGACAAATAGAGTCATTTTGAATATATTAAAATTAAAAGGATGAATCACCTGATAAGGGTGAGGGAATATAAGGAAAAAAATAAAAATATAGGGTTTATTAAATTTAGAAAAGATTTTTATCTTTGGGTGGTTCACCCTTTCCAATACAATTTGTTTGGAAGGGGTTTTTTATTATAAATAGAAAGGAGTTGAGTTAAGGTGAAACAGGGTAGGACCAATGGAAAAAAAAGAGAGGAGCTAACCCTGTCGGTGCAACTAAGAACCGAAGAGAGATCATCCTCATCCAATGCCGATGAGACAGGAGCTGGGATGAACTCCATGGATGCCCCCCTTTATGGGGGAGGCGAGTTAGATGAGGCGACTCTTGAGGAATTTGAACTCCAGACAGGAGAAGAGGTGGTTGTGGAGGAGCAGGAAGAGGTCCAAGCAGACCCTGCCATCCAGGATGAACCTTACTTCTTCCCTCATGATATCACTCTCGAATACTTGAAAAGTCTTGAAAAAATCTCTCTTCTGACACCTGAGCAAGAAGTGGACTTAGCCAAGAGGATCAAGGAAGGGGAGGAACAGGTAAAAAACCTTGAGATCAAAACCAACCGGCTGAAAGCACAGCTTTATTCACTTTCAAACGGAAAGAAACGGAATAATGGCAATTCTCGACAAGGACAGAAAACTAAAGGGAAAAACGGGAAAAAATTAAAAATTACCCTTTCTGAGAAAAGAGAGAAGAATCGAAAGTATAAGGAGATGTTAACCCGGCAACAGCAAGCCATCTTCGATACCCAGAAGGCGAAGAATGCACTGATACAGGCTAACCTCCGTCTGGTGGTCAGCATCGCAAAACGGTATGCCAACCGGGGGCTCTCCTTTCTTGATCTCATCCAGGAAGGCAACCTTGGCCTCATGCAGGCCATGGCCAAATTTGATTATACCAAGGGGTATAAATTCAGCACCTATGCTTCCTGGTGGATCAGGGCTGCCATTTTGAGGGCTTTTGCTGAGAAGTCAAGAACGATCCGGATCCCCAACTACCTCTTTGAGATCAAAGGGAAGATGATGAAATCTTTTAAGGATCAGGTAAAGAGGCTGGGCCGAGAACCCACTTCCCAGGAGCTATCAAAGGACAGCGGCATCCCTTTGAATGATGTGGAAAAGATCCTCAATCTCATCGAAGAGCCAATTTCTCTCGACATGCCTATCGGTGAAGAGGATAGCACCCTCGAAGACCTCATCCCTGATGAGAAAAGCCTTTCTCCTTCTGATTCCCTCCTGGAGAAGGATCTGATCCATCAGATCGGAAAGCTTTTGTCCGGGCTTTCTCCAAGAGAGGAGAAGATTCTAAGGCTTCGCTTCGGAATTGGAGAAGATGGCGAATGCACACTCGAAGAGATCGGAAGGCAGTTCGGTCTAAGCCGTGAGAGGATCAGGCAGATTGAAGCCAAAGCCCTTGAGCGACTGCGGGATCCAAGCCGCTATAAGGAGATCAAAGAATATTTTGATTAATGTTAAATTGGTGATAGCAGAAGGGCATCCCGGAAATTTGGGATGTCCTTTTTTTTGGATTTAATCTTCTAACTGAATAGCTTCTACAGGGCAACCCTCGGCAGCCTCTCGGCAGGATTTAATCAGGTTGTCAGGAACCACACTCATTTTTGCCACAGCCTTGTCGTCTTTCATCTCAAATACTTCTGGACAGATATCGACGCAGGCCTCACAACCGATACAGGTTTCTTCATCCACTGTTACTTTCATTCATGATCCTCCTTTTTATTTTAATTCCCCCTGATTGAACATCCGGATTTAATAAAATGCCGTTTAACCCCGTTTTCTAAATTTATAGTAGAGGTATCCGAGGACGCCTCCCATGGCTATCAGCATGAGAACTGAGACGATCGTCTCCAATGAATCTAAATGGCTTGCTATTTTTTCATAAGTTGCCCCCACCCACCAGCCCACAAAACCAAGAAAAAGAATGCGGAGGATCGAACCTAAAAAGGTATAGAGTGTAAAAGGTCTGATGGGAATACGTAAGAGACCGGCAAAGACGGAGACGAGGGAGAGGGGAAAGGCAGGAATGGCACGCGCAAGAATAAGGCTCCACGCTACTTTCTTTCCCTGAAATCGTTTCTCCAACTTTTCGATCTGATCCCAATCCACCCCTAAAAACCGCTCAAAACGAATCACTAAAGCTTTTCCCCCATAGTAACTGATGGTATATCCGATATAAGAGCCTAAGGTTGAAGCGATCGTCCCGGGAAGGACAATGACCCATAGAATTTGAAGAAAGGCATTGGGAATGGAAAGATCAGGCGAGATGAGAATAGCTCCTGCCCCCATCACGATCATCGGAGATGGGACGGGTACGATGATCTGTTCGATGATCACGCCGATGAAGACCGAAAGCTGTCCATGAGCCTTCATCAACTCTAAAATCCATTGTGTGATATCTGAAATCAGGAGGACCCCCTCGAAGATAAACTATCCCTTGCAGGAATTGGGTAATATTAGGAAAAAATTCAAACCGCTAGAAACAGGTCATTTCAACTTTTTTCTAACTTCTTGATCTCTTCTTCCAACGCCTCTATCTGCTGGAAGAGTTCCGGAGACATCGTGTGCCCGGTATGTCCGACAAATGTTTCTGTCCCGGAGCAATGTGAAGGATCTCTTTTCCTTAACTCCTCAAGCTTCGCTTTTAATTCATTCAATCTTTCCTGTTTATTCATGGATATTCCCCCTTTCTCCATCATAATTTTAAGAAAATGATAACATGATTGTGCGTTTTTTCAAACTGTGCTCTGCCCTAAGTTTTTTAAGAATTGTTTTCCCTATATTCGCCCGCGAAGTTGACCACACACAAATAGTCGTACTTCGGATGAGACCCAGTCGCCAATCCGATGAACCTGAAAGCAGGATGCATTAAACTTCGCCGATGGCCGCGAGAAGATACCCCATCATCTACTAACATCTGAAAAACAATCTCCTGAACAAGATTATGCCCGTATGAAATATTCTCCCCCGACACCTTTTCCCACTTCCCATAACGGTTCATACGGACCTCGGCTGAAGACCCATCTTTGCCAGTATGCCCGATGCCGCCCGTCTCCGCCTGATCAGTGGCATGATCTTTGGCAGCCCGGCTCAGGCCTCGTGAAGGAAATAGCGGGTTAATTGCTTTTGATTTCTTTAACTGGGAGATACATTCTTCAAGCGCGCGCACGCCTTCCACTGTTAAGATGTCAACTTGACCTAGCCTTCGGTAGAGTTTCCCGGAATAATTTCCTTTCTTGGGCACAAGGTAAAGGTCTGCGTAGCGACCTGGAGCTGAGCGCAGCTTATTGATCTCAAAAACCACATCTTTTTCCGTTGCAGATAGATAGCTAACCCCCCGCGCAGTATCAAGCAAAGTTTTATTCCACGTCTCCTTCGCATGCGCCGTTGCAAACGCTCCAATGAGAATGCAACACAAAGCCACACTCACTACCAATCGGTTCATTCGATCAAACCTCCTCACTATACTCCCTGCCCTGCATTCTACATCAAACCTATCTGCAGAAATCGAACGCTGACTCTCTTGTTAAAAAATATCATAACTCTGTACCATGTCAATTGTTTTAATCCATGCTCACCCTGCTCCTCCCCTGTGAGGGGAGGAAAGTAGAATATGTTGCAATCATTTCCTTGAGGCGTTTTGTATCGTAACCAAAATGGATCAATATCTCCTCGGTGGCTTTGATGAGCATCTCCTGATATTTTTTAACATCATAGGTGTCGTCCGGTCCTACCAATGGGAAAGGTCTCACACGCTCCGCTTTGTCCTTCGATTCCGCATCCTTGATCACATACTTCACCTTCTCTCCCGGATGGATCGGAATTCCTGTATCCTCCAGCTGCTGGGCAGCAAGAGCTGTGAGGCTATCCACCTTATAGGCATTCGGCTCCTGCGAGATCCTCTTTGCGACGGCCAGGTCCTCATTCCTTGTCTGTCCATCTTTGAGCATCAGGCTATATTCGAAGAGAAGGTTCAAAATCTCCGTAATCTTTAATCTGTAATCACTGACAGCTTTCGTTGTTTTCAAAACTTCGAGCATCCGACTCTGACCCTCCTGAATCAGGGGAGGCGTATCGCTCCGTCGAAATGCCAATCCTCTCGCTTTAATCTTTCCATTGTTGAAAAGGCCGAAATAACGGTTGGCCACAGGACTTTCCCGGTTTCCCTTCGAGGGAAGAAACGCCACCCATCGATAAATTCCTTCCAGGCTCATCGTCACCCCAGTGGCCTCGCTGATCCTCTGGCAGAGTTTTAGAACCTCTTCCATGTTCAATCCTTTCTTCCGGATCCAGAGAGAATCGGTAATTGCATGAAGAAGTTCAAACCCTTCTTCTTCACAGACTTCTTTTGCTTGAAGAAGTTTCTCCCTGCCAAAGGCAGTGACTGCTTCATGTGCCTCAATTCTTCCTAAGCGGGCATTCCTGTAACCTAAATATCCGAAACACGTCACAAGCATCCACTTCAGCGCCGTCTGCTTCCGGTTGTAAATCTCTTTTTTGTTTTCTGTTTCCTGTCTCCTGCCTTCCGCCTCCTGCTTTCTGCCCTCTGCATTCTCAGTCTTCTCTCCGAACTCCGAACTCATCACTCCGAACTCTTTGATTTTCCCCTTCAGCCACGCTCTTCGTTCTAAAATCGGCTTAAGGGTTTTCGGCACAATCCCTTCTCGTTTCTCGCAAATCGTGTAGCCTGCTTCCGGGACCCGGTGGTTCTCGCAGCATTTGCAGAGCACGGTCTCCGCAGAGATATTATGAATGGCCATGATCGTTGGATACATCGAAGCAAAGTCAATCTCCGCCACTTCCTCGAAGATTCCCAGCTTCGGCTGAAAAACAAGACCGCCCTTGTCCGAAACGAGCAGATCCCAGGCTGTTTTGAACTGCTCCGGTTCCCCTTTTCTCCAGGGGATGAGGATATCTTCCTGAAACGCCCGCTCAAGCTGCATCGAAGTAATCGCTGTTCCCGGAGAGGTTCGCGCCATCCGCTGAACCGGGATCTTGGCCAGCCGCGCCAGTTCGATCACCCCTTCCATGCCCGACTCTCCATAGATAAAAGAGTTCCTCCGGTCAATATGCCATCTTCCGAAAAGGAGATGGGCAGGAGCCCGGTAGTAAGTCCGGCCGTAAGAAAAGTAAGAATGGCCTCTGGGATCGATCTGTCTTGCGATGGGGTGAGGTTCCCGGTCCCATGCAATGGAACTCTTTTGCCTCCTCTCCAGAGAAAAGAGAAAAGGCAGAAGAGAAGCATCTCCGTGATCGCTCAGAATCACATCGGGATCGAACTGTTTCATAAACCTTCTGACCTCTCCAACGTCCACATCCTCCATCTCCATCCGGTATCCTTCACATTCCAACACGAGCACCTTGCTCCACCCTGAATTGTTATGGTTGAGGGTCATCACCCGAAGATCTATAAAGTCTCTCCCTTCCACCCACACCGATTCATTTGGATCAGGGCTGATCTGAAAGATGCGCCCCCCTTCGGTTTCGACCATGCATCTGCCTGTTGGAAAAAGCTGCTTTTCGTAGAGATAGACCTGCGGCAAAGGAAGGTCACAGTTGTAGAATGTTATTCTTTCTTCCCATGAAGGAAGGAGTCTCGAAAGCTGCGCATAATGCTCCGGATCAATCATTTCGATCTCCATCACCTCGGCCTCTTCTCCGCTCCAGAACTCTTTCTTTCTGGTCCATTGGTACGCTAAGGCCCATTGATTTTTTTGGAGGGACTGGTACAAGACAAGGAGATCGCTCTTCTTTCCCTGTGCATAGAATCGTGGCCGGAATGAATCCTCAAAGCGGTGAAGTCTTCCTTCCTGATCTTTGAGCCAGAGGATCATCGAGGAATCAAGCGGATAGAGATCAAAAAGCCATCCGTGAAGTTGCATGGTTTTGTCCGACGTGTAGGGGCAATTCATGAATTGCCCCTACGGCTTCTCTTCCAGGGACCTTAACCTCTCTCTCAATTCCGCCAGAGTCTTCTCGTGTTCGATGAGGATAGAAATCAGGATCGTTTCAAAAGGCCAGGGTCTTGAAGCATAGACTCCGGCCTGCACATGAAGCCTCGCTTTTTCGAAGAGCCGGTCGAGAAACTGCTGATCCTCTTTACGCAGGCCCCTTCGAAACTTTCTCCACTCCTGGACTTCCTGCTCCAGCACCTGACTGAAAGGCAAAACGGTTCGTCCCATCATAGACCTCGTAAATCCGAAATTCGAATATCGAAGCACTAAACAAATCCAAAGTTCGAATGTCCAAATGACCAAAACAATCAAATTATCTCCTCTCCCCTGGGGGGGAGAGGATTGTCGATTAGACCCGACCACGGGAGGTGAGGGGGGTATATAAGAGAAGAATGAAAAAATGTTTTGTGATTCAACTCCCTTCTCTTTTCCAAAATCATCTTTGGTTCTTCGTCCTCGAGAGATATCCTCCAGACCAGATCCGAAAAATCGGAGAGCCTTCTCATGAGGGATGCTCTTTTAGAACTGGGAGCAACCGAAGACTGAAACAGAAAGAAAGGCACACCCTCCACAGCCATTTCCGCCACTTTCTTCAGAGCCCTCTCAAAAAGGGGGCCGACCTCTCTCTCCGGTACATCTTCATCCAGAAAGGTGGTAATGGGCCCAAGAAGAAGCACCTGGATTTTCTGTAGGGACAATTGACCAATTGTCCCTAGGAAGGAAAACAATTTCTCCCCCATCAGCGTTGCCATCTGGTAGCAGGTGAAGGCTCTTGCGATCCGAATCCGCTTAAGAATCTCTTCCGGCGGAATCAACGCTTTTCTTGCAAAGGAGGAGGCTACATAAGGATTAAAACGATTCGCACCGTCCAGAATGATGACATCCATCCCTTTGCCTGCCATCCACCCCGCCACATAGGAGGCAATCCCTCCTGTCCCCTCCCCCCGAAAAAGAACCTTCTTCGGCGAAGTAGCCTGAACCTGCAACAGAACTTCATCGAGTGGGAACATAGTTCGGAGTTCGGAGTTGGGAGTTCGGAGCATTTTTTCAACCCCTTAAAGACTTGATCAATCCATGAATCATTTTCGAAAGTTCTAAACAGAAACTTCTGGATTGTTGTTTAGCTTTGTCACCGATGAATTTCTGTCTGCAAGAAATTTCAGTAATTGCAATACACTCTCTTACGGATCTCCTTGCTATTTTAAGAAAGCGATTAAATTCTGTTTTAGTCCCCCCACTTCCTTCCGCAATATTCAGACAGATCGATATGGAAGCTCTTTTGAATTGATCTGCTAATGAAAACATTTCTTCTTTTGGAAAATCTTTTGTAATCCGATACGCAAAATCCACATATTCGAGGGCCTTCTGATAAACCTTCAAATTTTCAAAATCAAATCTCTCTTCATCCATAAATCCCTCCTTTTTTAGTTTAAAGATTTCTCTCCGAACTCATGTTAGTTTTTAGATTTTGCTCCGAACTCCAAACTCCCAACTCCGAACTTTGTTTAGCACTTTCGAAACACCCCGATCACTTTTCCGATGATCTGAATCTCTCCTGCTCCTTCTTCAATTCGAATCGCCTCCAGATGTTCGTTATCCGGCTTCAGTTCGATCTTTCCCTTTCTTTTGAAAAACCGCTTCACGGTCGCCTCTTCCCCCATCAGAGTCACCACCACATCTCCATTCTCAGCCGAAGGTTGGGATCGAACGATCACATAATCGTCCGGAAGGATATAGGGAGACATGCTGTCACCTTTCACCTTCAGGAGAAAGGTTTCCTTCCCTTTTGCCCATTCCGCCGGAAGTGGAATCGATCCCTCCACATTCTCCACAGCCAAGGTAGGTTTTCCTGCGGCTACCCTTCCTAAAACAGGAATCTCCCGGATCAACGATCTGCTTCCCTTCCGAAACTTATCTTCCTCAAAGACACATATCTCAATCCCTCTGGACATCGCCCCCTGCCGTTTCAGATAGCCCTTTCTCTCCAGCGCCTTGAGGTGGTCGAAGACAGCCCTTGGGTAAATATGGAAATGTCCGCCCACCTCTCTTATGGAAGGAGGATACCCCTTCTCCCTGATAAACCCTTGAACAAACTCAAAAATCTCTCTCTGCCGTTCCGTCAGTTCCATAATTCCTCCCCTGTAGGGAACGGTTTGAAACCGTTCCCTACCGAACGTAAATCCGAAGCACGAAATCCTAAATCCGAAACAAGCACGAATTTTCAAAACTCTAATGTCCTAAACGGAAAAGTTTAAAGTTTTGATATTTGAATTTTGGGTTTGTTTCGAATTTTCCGCCGGAGGCGGATCTGCCTCGGGCATGACGATATTCGAATTTCGAGTTTCCGCCTTTATGATACTATACATTTGTTTAGTTGTCAAGGCTAAAAAAATCCAGGGGACTTTCCCCCCGATTAGTTCTTAACCGCCGGCGGATGAGGCCGTCATGATCAAGGAATATAACGAGAAGCAATTGGATCAATTATTTGACAGCAAACGGGACTAACTCGACCGGACCAATTCGCACAAATAACCTCCAGCACAATATCATTCGGGTATCTCCTCCCAATCTGGAGTATCTGTGTCCAGAGGCGGACGTCTGATCCGGACACGCGTAGGATCAACGACGACAGTGCATCCTGCTAGGGCAATCATATCCGTTTCTTTAACAAAATTGACAATGAAACGGTTTGTAGCCAAAGGACCCATACTTAGAGGTCGAAATAAAACAATGCCTGGATGGGTTCCAGGGGGAAATTTCCGGAGGTCTGCAAATTCAAGGTCAAGGGTAAAAAGTATTAATCCTTCTGATTTTGCAGAAGCTCCGACTTCAACATCGGACTTTCCTGTCAAGCCTTCCTCCGTAGCAGTGAAGATATCATGTCCTACTTGCTGAAGATGTGGCTTCAAATGGCGCGAAATATTCTCGTCGAGTTTGATTTTCATTAGGCACTGATTTTCCAGACATTTTCCCGTGTGAGCTCTGCCGCGTAGGCCACTGCCGCCCGGATATCATCAATGTTCAGGGAAGGATAATGGTCGATGATCTCCTCTGGGGCTAATCCCTCAGCCAGGCCATCCAGGATGATCGAAATGTAGATTCGAGTTCCCCGAATACAGGGTTTCCCGGTGCAAACCTTGGGATCAACGGTTATTCGAGCCAGTAATTCTTCTCTTGTCATACTTGACCTCCGACCCCTCTCCATCTGCCCTTTCCCCCGGAGTTGAGGTGAAGGACGAAAAAGTATGGAGCGATTTAAATTAAACTCTTTATACCAAAATTTTAATTTTATAGCAATTTTTATGCCTAACAAATTTCAAGAATAAACCCTATTCGTGCCACTCGTCTCTGTTTTCTAAGCGATCAGAGAGTTAACGACAGTTTTTTATTACTTTCAATAATGAAATTGAGAAATCGGGGACGGGTTCAAATTTAAGGTCTTACTCGATAGTCCAAAATCAGAATCCGTCCCCGATTGTACAGGGGACATCAAGACTCGATGGATTGGAGTGGTTGGAATGGGAGGATTTTATTACCCTGAAATTTTAACTTGACATATTAAATATTAAGGGTATAAAATACGAGCATGAAGCCTCGTATTTTAGGACGAGTGATCCAGCGGGCTATCAAGACTTTTCCGGCGATTGTCGTCACGGGCCCGAGACAATCCGGGAAAACGACCCTACTCAAAACCCTATGTTCAAAAACCCATCGGTTTGTCACCCTCGAGGAGCCAGATGTTAGAATGAGAGCAAAGGAGGATCCTCTTCATTTTTTGGAGCAACATGGACCTCCTGTCATCATTGATGAAATTCAATATGTCCCGGAATTGCTCTCTTATGTTAAGACCCGCATTGACCAGAAAAGGACCCCTGGCCAATGGCTATTTACGGGATCACAAAATTTTACTTTAATGCAGGGGGTGAGCCAATCTCTCGCAGGCAGAGTCGCGGTACTCTCTCTTCTCCCCTTCTCCTTTGCGGAGCGGATAGGCAAGGGAGAGATTGCTCAAGATCCAACCACTTGGTTAAAAGAGTTGACCCTCCAACAGGCATGTCAAGACAAAGTTTCTTTAAGCGAAGTTATTCTACGAGGATGCTATCCCGAGATTGCCAGCAAACGTGCAGTGGATCGACAATTGTGGTGCAGTTCATATATCTCCACCTACCTGGAAAGAGATGTTCGAAATCTCGCTCATATCGGAGACTTAAGCCAATTTGAAAGATTTTTGAAGCTTTGTGCGGTTCGAACCGGCCAGATACTCAATCAATCAGAATGGGCTAAAGAAATTGGTTTAAGTGTAACCACCATAAAAAGATGGTTATCCATCCTGGAAACCAGTTACCAAATTTATTTACTCTACCCTTACTACAAAAATATTGGGAAGCGCCTGATTAAAAGTCCGAAATTATATTTCAATGACACGGCCCTTGCTTCTTACCTTTTGGGCCTTCACGACCGGGAAACCCTACTGAACAGTCCGAGCTTTTCAAACCTATTTGAAACAATGATCATTACGGATGTCCTAAAGAGATTTCTTCATTCTGGCCTGACACCTGCAACTTATTACCTGCGGACTTATGATGGACTGGAGGTAGA
This sequence comes from Deltaproteobacteria bacterium, assembly GCA_016875195.1. Classification (GTDB taxonomy): domain Bacteria; phylum Desulfobacterota; class BSN033; order BSN033; family UBA1163; genus RBG-16-49-23. Next base: position 10,454 of record VGRY01000045.1, on the reverse strand, counting down.
CCTCTTGCTTGAGCTTGGGCAGAAATTTCATCTGATGGAGATCAAAAGTGCAATGACGATCTGGCCTAAACATGCCTCTGCGCTTTACAGGATCTCAAGAGAACTAACTCCAGGAGTTCTCACCTCGTCAATCATTTCAGCTTCTCCCTCTAACTTTCAATTAAAAGATGGCGTTTTCAATTATAACTGGAAGAATATCCTGGGGTTTTAAATTTGGGTCACCCATAAAAAAGAAAGGATTCAAGACAATGAAAAAGATTTATATAGGGTTAGGCATCTTTATGTTCTTATGGAGCTCAATTTCAGAAGCAAAGGACTTTAAATTTCCTGATATTGTTGGATGGAAGCAGTCCGGGGAGGTCGACACTTTTAATACAAAAAATCTTTATGAATATATCAATGGGGCGGCGGATCTCTACCTCACTTATGATTTTGAGGAATTGAAAGTTGCCGAATATCAGAACGAAAAGAAAGCCTCAGTAACCGTTGATGTTTATCGTCATAAAACTCCCCTCCTTGCCTTCGGGATTTACAGTCAGGAGCGCCTTTCCGGAGCCAAGTTCCTCGATATCGGTGTGCAGGCGTATTACGAAAAAGGATTTCTCAATTTTCTGACAGGTCCTTACTACGTAAAGATAAGCGCCTCAAATACCGAACCGGAAGATGAGGCGGTGTTAGTTTCCATTGCTAAAAAAGTGGCAGAAAATTTAGGCCCGAAGGGATCCTTCCCTGCAATGTTGTCCTTTTTTCCCCCAGAAGGGAAAAAAAGGAATTCAGAGATGTTCATCTCTAAAAACTTATTGGGCTATGCTTTCTTTCAATCCGGCTTTACTGCTGATTACGAACTTCAAGGCAAGAAATTCAAATTATTTGTCATGGAGAGGGAGAATAGGGATGAATGCAAGACCACGATTGAAAAATATCTTCAGACCATCAAGAGCCCGATAAAGGAAATAAGAGAAGGCCGCTATACCCTCTCCGATCCCCACCATGGAGAAATTGATCTTCAGTGGCAAGGGAGATACGTATGGGGCATAATTAATCTTAATGAGGCTTCTCTTCGTTTAAAATACCTCAAGCTTTTTGAAGAAAGGTTACTAAAAAAGTGACAAGTGACAAAATTTTTTAACAAATATGTTAAACACTAAACTCGAAATCCTAAACTCTAAATAAACTCAAATGTCCAAAATACAAAACTCAAAACTGTATGAAAGGGACGAGAGAAGTCTTGATAAACTTTTTAACATTTGATTTTTTTAATTTTGTGTTTATTTAGGATTTAGAGTTTATAGTTTAGAGTTTAATTTCGTACTTTCCACGACAGCGGAATTGGCATTTTGCACTAATCTTATTCACAAATAACTAAAGCTAAACAGGGGGAGAAAGGGTGTGAGGTATGGGAAAGAACCTCATTGACAGAAGGAATTTCATGAAGTCAACTTTGGCGGGGTTTGGTGGACTCTTTTTTCTTCCCCAACTTGACATCAAACAGGATGTAAGAGTTGTCGAGGCCAAAGGAAAAGAGAGGAAGATGATCTACCGCACTCTCGGAAAGACAGGACTGAAGCTTCCTGTCATTAACATGGGCGTCATGCTCACAGATAATCCCAATATCATCCGGGCGGCTTTGGATTCTGGGATTTTACTTCTGGACACAGCCCACGGCTATATGCAGGGCCGAAATGAGCAAACGATCGGAGAGGTAATTAAAGGACGACCCAGACACTCATACTATATTGCCACCAAGATAAATCTCCCTCAGAACCGAGCTACAGGCCTATATCAGGAAGGAGCAACCACCGAAGAATTTCTCAAGAGACTCGATATAAGTTTGAAGCGTCTGGGCATTGATTATGTGGATATCCTCTATCAACATGGGGGGTCGAGAAAAGAATCGGTCATGTATGAACCAATTCTTAAAGCGTTCGAACAGGCGAGGAAAGATGGAAAAATCAGATTTTCTGGGGTTTCCACTCACAGCAATGAGCCAGAGGTCATTGACGCGGTAACCGATTCAAAACTCCATGATGTCATTCTGACCGCTTATACTTTCAAACAGAAACATTATCAGGATGTGAGAAAAGCAATTGCCCGAGCCTCTCAGACGGGTATTGGAATTGTCGGAATGAAAGCCGTACGGGGCCTTAACCAGCAACCACCGACCGTCAAAAATATCCCTGCTTCTTTCAAATGGATGCTTCAGGACCCCAACGTTCATACGGTGATTGCTGGGTTTACTGCCTTTGAACATATAGAGACCGACCTGTCCATCATGGATGACTTGACCCTCACCGAACCAGAAAAAATAGAACTGCAGAAGGAAGCCTCCATCCGCGGATTATACTGCCAGGGTTGCAGACAATGTTTGGGGCAATGTCTGGAAAAACTTCCCATCCCTGACCTGATGCGGGCCTACATGTACACTTACGACTACCGAAGTGTGGCACATGCTCAGGATCTGATCGCGTCACTCGATCTTTCTAATAGGGTTTGTGAGGACTGCTCTTACTGCCCGGTGAAATGCTCCATCGGGTTCAACGTTTCAAAGAAGGTTCGTGATGTGGCCCGGCTTAAAGAGGTCCCGCCGGAGTTTCTTGGGTAAAAATCCCACGAATGACAGCGAATGCGTCGAATGGAACGCATATAGAAAGGAATCATCATGACCAAATATAACCACAATATGACACGGCGTAAATTTTTGAAAATGGCAGCTACGGGAACAGCATTAGGTGTTGCTGGCAGGCCGTCTTTCTCGTTTGCCAAAGAAGAATATGACCTTGTGGTGACCTCGGGAGATCCTGCTGCTGCTACAAAAAAGGCTCTGGAAGCACTGGGAGGAATTTCCCGTTTTGTTAAAAAAGGCCAACGCGTTGCTCTAAAGCCCAACATGTCCTTTGCCCGAACGCCTGATTTTGGAGCAACCACCCATCCCCTTGTTGTTGCTGCTGTCGCTCAGGAATGCATCCAAGCAGGGGCCAATAGAGTTCTAATTCTTGATCACACCCTGCACCGGGCAGAACTCTGCCTTGAAAGATCCGGCATTCGTGAAGCATGCAAGAATATTTCCGGTGCCCACGTACAGGCTTTCCAGGAAAGGAAGTTCTTTAAAGAGATCAATATCCCGCAGGGGAAGGTATTGAACCGGGTGGAGGTCATCCAGGAAGTGTTAGAATGCGATCTCCTCATCAATATTCCCGTTGCCAAATCCCACTCCGCCACAGGCGTAAGTCTCGGCCTGAAGGGACTGATGGGTCTGATCTGGGATCGTGAAAGTTTCCACTCCAGGATCAACATCAATCAAGCTCTGTCTGATCTGGCTACCGTGATCAAACCCCAGTTGACGATCATCGATGCCACACGGGCCCTGACTTCGGGCGGACCCGGAGGCCCGGGCGAAGTTAAAAAACCGAATCTCATCATTGCCGGCACAGATCCGGTAGCAGTGGATTCTTACGGGGTCACCATCGTCCCATGGTACGGCCAGAATTTTAAAGGCAGGCAGGTGGAACATCTCCTCATTGCCCATCAGCGGGGCCTTGGAAAGATTGACACGGACCAGCTCAAAATCTATAGGGGGTAAATCCCGATAGACGATCTATAACCTTCTAACGGGGTAAACATGAGGATAATTGTCCAGGCTATATCCCTCTTCCTTTTCTCGCTCTTCCTCTTTTTTGCCACCTATAAACTTCCGGACTGGTTTCCGGCGGACATCTATCTCCGGCTCGACCCGCTCCTGAGTCTCAATGCTATCTTTGCGGCCAGAGAGATCATCGGCCGCTCTCTCTGGGCCCTTGTCACAGTTGTAGCGACGCTTTTCATCGGCAGGTTCTTCTGCGCCTATGTCTGCCCCATGGGTGTTTCGATCGACTTCCTCGACCCCCTTCTCTTCAAAAGAAAAAAACAGAAAAGCTTAACCATCGAATCGAGCCTCAGAAAAACAAAATACTTTTTGCTAATCGTTTTCATTATGGCCGCAATCACCGGCCTGTCTCTTGCCTTTCTCATGGATCCCATCGCACTCCTGACCCGCTTTTACACATTCTTCCTCTATCCTTTGGCCATTACGTTGATCAACCTCTTTCTCGATCTGATGCGTCCGTTATTTAAAGGTCTGGGATGGGTCTCCCTCTCTCACCTACATATTTTTCAACCCGTATTTTATATGTCCGCTATCACGCTCCTCATCTTCGGAGGAATTATAGCGCTTAACCGGATCGCACCACGATTCTGGTGCCGCTATCTCTGCCCCCTTGGAGCAATGCTCAGCCTTATTTCTCCGTTGGGAATTTTCAAACGGAAGGTAAGCGAGGAGTGCAATGAATGTATGAAATGCCAGAAGAATTGTCCCATGGGAGCCATCCCAGAAGATCCAACAAAGACCCGATTACGGGAATGCTTCCAGTGCCGAACCTGTGTGAAGGTCTGCCCGCAAAACGCCATCACCTTCCCGGCTTCCCTTTCCATCGGTGGTGAATATTCGAAGATTGATCTTTCTCGCAGGGGGTTCATCTATTCCGTTGCCGGAGGATTGGGGGTTGGATTTTTAGCCACGCAAACTCCCTTCACTCCGCTTCAGGGTAAACACGATCTCATACGTCCCCCGGGCGCCATCCCGGAAACGGAATTCCTGCGTACCTGCATACGATGCGGAGAATGCATGAAGTCCTGCCTCACTAATACGCTTCAACCCTGCCTCTGGGAATCGGGTTTCTCAGGGCTCTGGACTCCGAAGATGGACCTCCGCCTGGCCCCCTGTGACCAGAATTGCAATGTCTGCGGAAAGGTCTGCCCCACCCAGGCCATCCGTTCCGTTTCCCTCGAGGAGAAGAATCATGCCAAAGTGGGAACCGCCATCTTACTCAAGGAAAAGTGTTTGGTCTGGGCCCAAAACAAGATCTGCCTGATCTGCGACGAAATCTGTCCATACAATGCAATCGTTTTTCGTCCTGTAGAGGGATTTCGCCGGCCCTTCGTCATCGCCTCAAAGTGCAACGGCTGCGGATTTTGCGAGCAGAGATGTCCTGTCCTCGGAGAATCGGCCATCGTCGTTGTCCCTGACGGGGAGATTCGCCTCAAAGAAGGGTCTTATGTGACAGAGGCAAAAAAGCTCCAGCTTGAGTTTAAGGCTGACCCCGGTGATGACAAATTCATTCTCGAAGAATCCGGATTTAAGGTCGAGAGCGGAAAGAAAGAAGAAAAGAAACCCCAACCTCAGAAACCCAAGGGATTCCTGCAATAAAACAATCGAATACTGGAATAGTGGAAGATTGGAATAATGGAATATTGGACAAAGCTTAAGGGTAATTTTTTCTTTAACCCATTATTCCACCATTCCATCCTTCCATCCTTCCAATGGATTTAGTTCATCGTTCATCGTCTAACGTTCATCGTACTATGAATTACGTTGTATTAGCCTCATTTCTGGGTTAAAATCTCTTTGGCAATATGACCACTGAGAGTGAAGCAGGCATATGTGGAACCGGTTAAAAGAAGATATTCAGATGATCAAAGAACGGGATCCCGCGGCTAAAAATTACGTGGAGATCCTCTTCTGCTATCCAGGTCTTCATGCCACCTGGTTCCATAGGATCGCTCATGGACTTTATCTACAGAAATGGTATACCATTGCACGGTTGATCTCCCATCTCAGCCGATGGGTGACTGGCATTGAAATTCACCCTGGTGTAAAAATTGGCAGACGACTTTTCATTGACCATGGCATGGGAGTCGTCATGGGAGAGACCACCGAGATCGGGGACGACTGTCTCATCTATAAAGGAGTCGTACTCGGTGGCACCCGCCTTGAAAAGAAAAAACGCCACCCTACCTTGGGGAATCGCGTTGTCGTTGGTTCCAATTCCACCATCCTGGGAGCCATTACCATCGGGGATGGTGCAAGGATAGGCTCCGGGTCTGTGGTGGTTAAACCCGTTCCTCCGGGTGCAACGGTTGTGGGCGTTCCCGGCCGGATTGTCGAGTCATTGAGCCCTGAAAAATTGGAACTCGATTTCGAGCACGGAAATATTCCGGATCCTTTATCCGATATCATGAAGATGCTTCTCCAACTCCATAATAAATTAGAGGATAGGGTGAAGCGGCTGGAGCGACTGGAGGATCAAAACAGCAAAAATATCCCCAGCGAGGAGTGACCCTGGTTAGAAAATCTATGACCATCTAACGGGGCAAGCAGCGGGGCTTTTGAACGGGGTAAACATGGCAAAATATCCACAGTTTTTGATGGAACATTTTCAGAATCCTAAAAATGTCGGAGAGCTTTCCGATCCGGATGGGGTCGGGACTGTAGGCAATGCTTCCTGCGGCGACATCATGCAGATGTATATTAAAGTGGATGGCAACAAAATCACCGAGGCAAAATTTAAAACCTTTGGCTGTGGGGCGGCCATTGCGACCAGTTCCATTCTGACAGACCGGATCAAAGGGGCTACGATTCATGAAGCCCTGAAGATTTCTGAAGAAACATCAAAGGAGGTTCTCTCCCAGTTGCCAAAAGAGAAAACCCCCTGCTTCACCCTTGCCACGGATGCATTAAAACTGGCCATCGAGGAGTACCGTTGCAAAATGGCAGGCATCCATGAAAAGGGTGGCTTCGACGCCATGGAGGAAAAGGAGTAATAAACATATTTCAAATTGAGATAACCCCTCCTCTCCTCCCCTTAAGTTAAGGGGAGGAGAGGAGGGGTTATGTAACCCGTTTCAAGGAGAAAATGATGACAAAGGTGGAAAAGGTCGTTTTTCTTAAAAACCCGAACAGTGTCCTCGAACATCTCATTAAAAACTTCCTTCACGAAAATCCCCAGAACCGGAGAACCCAACTGGATAACGGTATTTATTGGGAAGATCCTCTGATTGGATTCGCATCAGGACTTGACCCGCTCTTTTTTCAATTCAAGTCACTGATTGGCTCATTCCATCTCACTCCGAGAGAGATCATCGCCGCCGCCTTAAAGGAGAAAGGCAGAGAACTTCTTCTGCCGGAGGTGGAGCAGATCAGCGTCATCTCATGGATCCTACCAACAACTGAGGACACACGAAAAAGCAATCGCAAGGAAGATAAATTCCCTTCGAAACTCTGGGCTTACACAAGAGATTTCGGCGAGGCCTGCAATGGCGCCTTACGAAAACATGTCGTGGGATTCCTGGAGGATTTAGGTTTTGTAGCCGTTGCTCCTCTCTTGATGCCCACGTTTCGATACTTCCGGGATGAAAAAGTAGGCTGGGCTTCCCCCTGGTCAGAGCGCCATGTGGCCTATGCTTGTGGCCTTGGAACCTTCAGTCTCAACGATGGTTTCATCACCCAGAAAGGAATGGCGGTTCGCATCGGAAGTGTTGTCACCCTTCTGAAACTGACACCGAGCGAGAGAAAGCACGATCACCATAAAGAGAATTGTCTCCTGTTCAGGAATGAAAAATGCGGCAAGTGTATTCCGAGATGCCCTGCCGGGGCCATCACGGAGGAAGGCCACGACAAGGATAAATGCAACGAATATATCAATTCCGAACCGTTAAAAGCAAAACGGCTCAGCTATGGTTTACAGAATCCTCCCCCCGCCTGCGGCCTCTGTCAGACCGGAGTGCCCTGCGAATTCGAAATCCCCAGGCCCGATCTGATCGCCTGACCTATTTAGAGTCTGTTCATAAACTAAAGATTTTTCAAAAGGTCGTCATTTCCCGCTAAGGCGGGGAATCCAGTAATTTCAAGACATTCTGGATGCCCCGATTTAATCGGGGCATGACACAAAAAGTGCATTTATAAACGGACTCTATTTAAATAATAAATCAACATAGGGAATGTTTCCTCTGAAAAAAAACGTAAATTGACATAAATATTTCTGACACCAAAAAGGGCGTGAACCTGCGCTGTAAACTTTCAATACTCCTTGACCAAAGGCTTCAGCAAAACCTTGGGCCATCTGACTGCGTTGAGCATTTTCAACACAGACAAAAACAATCCTTATTTTTCCTTCATCCATAAAAATAGGGGCCTCAATTCCTGGTTATCTGAGATACAGCGCTATAGGGAGGCTGGGGATTCTCTAACTACATCTCCTCAGGGAATTTTTTAAGATATTTTTCAACCCTTTTGAAAAAGTCTTTATAAAAAGGCTTGGATTCTGATATAAATTTTTGGATAGAGGTCCAACGGATGTCGAGATATTCATGAGAGATGATATTTCTCAGGCTGACCCATCTGGAAAGTTTTTCAATACCCTCTTCGTTAAAGTCAGATACGAGGGAAAGGTTCTTTACAACATCTTTATATGTATCCGGAAGGGGATGGTCCTCTGAAGTTAGGATCAGTTTGGCAATATCAATGGATGAATTGATGATATTTTCAATCCATCTTTCAACATTCCGTCTCTTTCCTCTGTCATCATTGTATTCCTTCCAGGAAAGGGTTTCGAACGTTTTATAATCCTTTAATTCATTCTCGAGGAAGGTGAGATGTTTGATCAGCCTAAATCGACTCTCTTTTTTCAAGGTTATTTCTCTCCATATAATCGTTGATGATAAAATTCATGAAATCCTCCGCTTCTTCGGTCACGACATCCATGAAGTCAAGATACAGCCCCCAGTCATTGATGGCGAGCGGAATTCCCCTGATTGCACTTGCCGCAACAGTTGAAGGCACCCTGTTTAAAACTAAGAGCTCGACCTCTTTTTTTATTAACTGCTCGATACCAGCCCATATTTCCTCTTCCCCTTTATAAAAAACTTCTTCCTCAAACTCAACAGGATGTCTCTTCTCAGGGGAAAAATAGATTGCGATATCCACATCCGATAATGGAGTTGCATTGCCCTTCGCCTGTGAGCCATATAAAAAAGCGAAGGCAATATCATTCCTGTTTTTAAAATAATTTTTCAATGCTTCAATATTCATTGAATAAAACCTAATCGATGATGGAAGAAATGTCAATTATTTTTGCCAATGCCCCATCATCCTGGACCTCATCTCTTTCATGGGGAAATCCATTCCCTTCATCAATTGAATAAACAGGAAGAGATCACTCCTCATATAACCCCCCTCTATTCCCTCCTTAAATTAAGGGGGGAGTACGGGGGGATACGAGAGTTTTTCAGAAGAGGATGTCTTTTCAATGATGGACTCCTTAATAACCTCCTCTTCTTAATTTCGTTTGATCTTTTTTGTCTTTAATATATTCACTGTACTCCTTGAGGAGGACGCTTTTATACTCATGGCGGGCTGAGGGCGGGATATAGTTGTTACTTTTTTCCAGCCGATCGAGGAGCTCTTCGGCCGTCTCCTGATTCGGCTGTCTGCCTTCGGAATAAAGCTCTGCCATGATCTCGTCCAGTCCGTTAATCCGGACCTGTATCCCATCCGGAAATCTCAAGGTGCGCCAGCTACCTGCCGGGGTTTCGGGCTCTCAGCCCACTCATCCATCTCCCTCAACCTGTGAGATTCTATACTCTGTCATAGGATACCTCCTCGAATGAACATCGCCCTGTCATGATTTCCCCCCTCATGGTTTGCAGGTCAGGTGGCAGACGCCCGTGGGTGTCTCCACGGCATAGGGAAAATACTTTCTCTTTAACCAGAGCGCAAGATGAACCAGGTTAATCAGGACCGGAACCTCCACCAGAGGGCCAATGACCGCTGCAAAGGCCTGGCCGGAGTTAATCCCGAAGACGGCCACGGCCACAGCAATGGCGATGGGAATATTAGTCGTATCGACCTGAAACTGGTCCCAGAAGTGGACAATGCAGGGAAAGACATACATCCCCACCAGCCCACCCCTACAAACATCGCCAGAAAGATCCACAGAGTCAAAAACCGGTCTAAAAAAGAAAGTTTTTTGCTAACCCCATCTGCGACCATCTTCGAACATCCTCTTTTTGAGGGCTATCCATACCAGTGTTTACCTGAGGTTCCACTCATATAATCCAAAAAGGGGGATTTGTAAAACAAAACGGAGTACCTCCCAGCAGAGCTGGGCGGTACTCTAGCACATTTTTATTCATTTTTATTAATTTTTCTTGACATATTTACTCGGCTTATATTAAACTATTTCCTATAGATTTAATAGGGGGGCGAACTGGTTACCAGTTCGCCTTTTTTTATGCAATGAAGAATGATGTAAAAAATTGACTTAACTTATTGAATAAATATGTTTTATTTTATTTAACCCGATGAAAAGGAGGGAGCAATGGAAATCAAGAGAAGAGATTTTCTAAAGGCAGGCATGGCAGCAGGGGCTTCGATTGCCATCAATGGTTTGACGCTTAACGCCTTTGCCAGCGCTAAGGAAGCGAAGATCGGAACAGGAGGGACCGAACCGGGTAACTGGATCCCATCGACCTGTCAGGGGTGCACGCAGTGGTGTCCGATCGAGATATTCGCGCAGGAGGGACGAGCCGTAAAGGTCAGAGGCAATCAACTCAGCAAAGTTAACGATGGCTACTGTTGTGTG
>VGRY01000044.1 GCA_016875195.1 Deltaproteobacteria bacterium | reverse complement strand
TGAGCCTTTGTCAGGGAACTCAGTGCTTCAGGTTACCCCTCACACCTCCCTCAAGCTACGTGGGTGAACTGCCGAATTCCCACGACCAGACTTCAACTGGCAAGTCATATGTTCTACACGGCATACGATCAGGCAACGGTAATTCGGTATTTTAAAATATCCAATCCCATTACATAGTTAATCCTGAGGGCTGTTTGTCCTACGGTTGAATCATATTAAACAAAACTACTGAAAGGATGAGAGACGTAACTGAAAAAATCATGATATTTGCAACTTTTTGTGAGGGGAGTTTCCGCCACACCATCCATCCTAAGACAATGGGCGACAGAATCGGGAGAACGAACAGGATAAATATTCCCCACAAAGATGGTAACCCCCACATGCCAAACAAGGATTCACTTCTTTGCAGCGGCAGAATGATCGCTATCAGCATAACCATGGCGTGCAGTAAAAGATATTGAAATAGGATCTTACAATGAATTTTCGGTGTTTTGGCCATTATCTACTTATGCCTGCAGGGGAACCAGACGAAGGGTTTTGGGGTCACATCTTCAGATGTCATTAGTTTCTTCAATGTATGTCCAGTGTTTGTGATAAAAAGTTTTTTCAGGTTTTCTTTGGCACAAAGTACTTGGCTGCCAACTCCTTTGCCTGGGTTTCGCTCAGCCCGTATGTCTCCCAGACAGGACGGGACAGAGTCGCAATGGCAGCCGGGTCGCCCAGCCTCTTAAATTCCTGGAAATCATCCCGGCGGCCACAGCCCAGGGCCTCGGCCACCAGGGAAATGTAGTTTCGAACCACGAAGCCTGTTCCTCCAACCTCACACCACCCCCGGTGGCAGGAGTGGTAGAGGGTTGCCAGTGTATCGGCATCCATCTCTTTGGCCTTACGCACCAGGTCGCTGCGAGTAGCCCGAAACCCATCGGGGCCGAGCTGGGTCAATTGCGGGATAAAGCATTGATAACCGAGATCAAGGGAAGAAAGGGTACCTACGACCTCTACTCCCGGCACAGCTTGCAATATCCTTACTGCGGCGCTGCCATTCAGTTCTCGCTGGGGTTTTCCGACATGGGCGTGAAGGGCAACCCGTGCGGGTATTCTCCGGGAAAAAGAAAGTCTGGCTGCCCGTTCGGCTAAAAAGGCCGTGACTTGAATGATCGGGAGGCTCGATGTTATTTTGTTGAGCATCACCTCTTCAAAGCGAAGTTGGCAGGTAGGACACCTCATCACGACCTGTTTCCCGCCGTAGGATGTGAGCATCGCCACGGTTGCTTGGGAAAGGCGGGTGGCACCGTCAACATCCCCAGCCCGTTGATGTACGATGCCACAGCAGAAGTGCGGGCCAGCAACCGCCACGAAGTTTATCCCGAGGGCTTGAAACACACTGACGACCTCGTAGGCCAAATGAGCGGTACGAAGGATGTTACACCCCAGATAGAGCACCACCTCCACCGGATGATCAGGCTTGACGTACCGTTTCACCCATGGGGTCTGTCCAGAAGGAACCATGAGTTGTTCGAAATCTCGAATCTGGACGGTGTGCTGGCTGAATTCCTGATTGGCCATTTAAGCGGAATCTCACTTCATTCTTATTCCTTTTTGGGTCTGGCTTGCAATATTGTAATTCAGAAAACTACTGGCAACTCAAATAAACTGAGGTCCCACCCCTTATGCGCCTCGCCTCTTCATCTTCCAGGTGAATGTAAAACGGGCAACCTCCTCCCCTGCCTTTGAATACCCGACTGCTTTACACAAGACCTCTTGAGGTTCCCCTGTTTTGATCGCCTGTTTTACTGTCTCAGCGATGAGCTTTCCGTCATTGCAGACAAACGTCGTAAGGTCCTTGGCTTTGGCGATGAACTCTCCAGAACAATCACCCACTATGATGGCAATCGAAGGATCGAGTTTATAGGTATACATCATCACCAATGCGCCAGTGCTCAGCTCCGCCGCCATACCCAAGACGGCCCAGAACGTTGACTTGAAAGGATTTTTATTGAGCCACCGATAAGGAACCGAGACCTTGCACGATTCTTCATTCAGTTCTCTCAACCTCATTCCTGTCACGAAGTCCAGTGGCACCTGGGAAAATAGTGCAACCTTGAAGAGCAGGCGATTTTTCAAGATTCGCTGAAAACGCTTCAATTTCTTCTCATCAAATTGAAAATCCATTGTTCTTCCTCAGGGCCTCTGAATCAAGACTTTGAACGTTCTATCATTTCCCCGATGAGATCGGCTGTCTTGCCAACCAGGGTTTTACATTTGATAAGTTTTTCTCCCTGATAGTACTCCTTCACCTGGGCTCGGTCCATCCAGTTCACTTGAACAATCTCACGGCAGAGAATACCGCCCCCGGCGATCTCCTTTCCAAAGCGTTTCATAAACTCCTGGGAATACTTCCACATGTTTACATTGGTCTCCTCCCCGGCCTTATCCCGTCCAAAAAGCAATCCGATGGTTGCAAGACCTCCTACGACTGCGCCGCAAACTTCCCCATGACCACCCAATCCCCCGCCAAATGGGTCGAGAGCCTTGATCAGATCGTCATTCTTTTTCCCGAGTTTTTCCTGTGCAACCACAAGAACGGATTGGCTTCAATGAAGGTGTTTCATGAAGAGGTCCATCGCCTTTTCCTGCATCTCTAATCGCGTCATCTGTCTTTCCCTCCTATCTTCTTCTGACCTTAGGGTTTTTACACCGTCACCTTGAAGATTCTTGGTTGGAATATACAAAGTTTGTAAAAATTGGTCAACCCATACTTTCAAACTGATTTAAAAAAATCCTTTCTTTGTTTCCTGATATTTATTGACAATAATTTTAAAAAAAGTAATAACCTTAAAGTCTTGAGGGTTTAGAATTTCAAAAATCATGATCGACTCAATCAACGCAAGCCCTTTATACCCTATTGCCAACCCGAAAAGCATCGCTGTTTTTGGCGCCTCCAATAGCATCACTTCAATGGGAACAAGTCTCCTGGACTCCATCCTCGATTTGGGATTCGAAGGTGACCTCTATCCCATCCACCCGAAAGAAAATAAGGTGCAGAACCTTAAGGCCTACCGAAGCGTCCTCGATCTCCCCAACGTGCCCGATCTGGCAATGATCGTGCTGCCGACTCATATCGTAGCCCAGGCATTGGACGCATGCGGACGGAAGGGTATCAGGCATGCCATGATCATCTCAGGGGGTTTTAAAGAAGTCGGAGGTGAAGGTATCGATCTTGAAAAAGAATTGGTCGCGGTTGCAAATAAGTATGGCATACGCTTTTTAGGCCCGAACTGCATCGGGGTAGCAAATCCCCGTGGGAAGCTAAACACGACGTTTATGTCTTTCCAGGGCATCCCCGGGTATATTGGGATGGCTTCTCAGAGCGGGAGTTTTGTGACCCAGATGTTTGGTTATCTTTCTGATTATGGACTGGGCTTTAGTACCGCGATCAGCGTAGGAAATGAAGCCAACATCGATATTGTTGACTGCATCGAATATCTCGGCGCCTGCCCGGATACCAGAGTGATCGCCCTCTACATTGAGGGCATCCGAAGGGGTAGAGCGTTTGTAGAAATGGCGAGATCCATCGTTCCGAAAAAGCCCATCGTGGCCCTCTATATCGGTGGCTCGGAAGCCGGGAGCCGGGCAGGCCTTTCACATACTGGTGCGCTGGCAGGACCCGATCGGCTCTACGAAGGCATCTTCCGTCAGAGCGGAATCATCCGGGCACACTCAGCTATGGAAATGTTTGATATCTGCTGGATGCTGGGCTGTTTCCCAGGAATCAAGGACCGGCGTGTGGTAGTTCAGACCCATTCCGGAGGCCCGGGAGCAGAAGCCGCCGATGCCTGCGGACGGGCAGGTCTTGAATTGCCCTCGCTTTCACCAGAGACCATTAAAAGACTAAGGCCTTTCATCCCGCGAACAGGGAGTATCAGCAACCCAATCGATTACACCTTTGGAAAAAACCTGATCGACTACTTCTCAGAAATTCCGAAAGCCTTATTGGACGAGAAAAATGCGGATGTTTTGCTCTTCTATTTTTTCGCACCTACCCAAAGGCTCGAGCGCATGATGAAACAGTCGGGTGTCCCTCCGGAGCAGATTAAAGAACAAGTGGCCAAGCTGGTCAATGGATATTCCGAGGCAATGATGCCGTTGTTTGAAAGTCACAAGAAACCTCTTGTCGGGTATACCTTTCAGAACGTAAGGGATCCTCTGGTGAAATTCCTGATCGATCGGGGAGTCCCGATCTTTTCAGGACCACAAAGAGCAGCCCGGGCAATTGAGGCTGCATTCCAGTATTCACGCCTGCGGGAAAGAATCCTCGCTGATCTCCTCCAGAAAGGGAGAAATAAATTAGATTCGGAATAACACCTCCCCAAGTCTCATTGACACCCTACTCCAAACAACATACAATTAAACTGTAGGAAGGGGATGCGAATATATGCAAAGAAAGAGGCTCGTTTGTTTATTTTCTTTGGTCATGCTTCTTCTCGTTTTTTCTTCGTGCCATCGCCGTCATATCTCGGATATCAAACCTACCATGACAAAGGAAGAAGTGGTCTCTCTGTGGGGGCAAACGCCCATGATCACCTATAAGACGACTGGCGGAACAACTTTCGAAACATGGGAATACCATTTTTCTGGTTCTGGTTCTATCTGCCGGATCACTTTCAATCAGGATAGAGTAACGGATACTCCCAAATGCGATCGTTCTCCCCGCAGACAATGGTATGTTGCAAGGTTAGAGGGACAACCTTATCCTGAACGATACTATGATCCATATCCGTACCCTGATTACTACATATATCCTTATCCCTACCCATATTATTACGATGGTCCTTATCGTTATTACTATCCGTATGGTTCCCCACACTATTATCCCTATCGTTATCATCACCGTCACCACCATCGTCGGCGGTGAGTGAAACGAAATTTAGCATTATCAGGGAATAAACTCTTAGATAACCTTACAGGTGTCGGGATAATGAAAGTTTGGGAAGCGGTTCTTATGATCTAATCCAATGACAATCAGTTAGAAACAATTAAAAAGTCTGATCCTTAATTTCGAAGTGAAGTATGGTGGAGGCGGCGGGAATCGAACCCGCGTCCGAGAACCTTCCGACAGGGCTTCTACATACATAGCCTGTGTTTTAAGTTCGCCCTTCCAATCTCCCACAGGCAGGATTCCGAAAGGGCTAGCTTATGAAGATTCGCCCCTCTCCTATAAGCGTTAGAGAGGAACTATCCTGTATGTTTGACATCCACATTCCGCCCTGCAGGAGAAAACGGAAGGGACGCTAGCTGCCCTTAGGCAGCCAGGGCATAATCGTAGTTGGTTGCGATTATGTTTAATCCCATTTGTTTAACGAGCCAATGGGACCTCGGTATGCCACCCTGACGTCAACGATCCCCGTCGAACCCTTTTCGCCCCCTTTCCATGTCTCGTTCCATGGTCTTTCGTTTTAATGATTCCCGTTTATCAAAAAGTTTCTTTCCTTTGGCCAGCCCCAGCTCCACCTTGGCTTTTCCATTCGAAAAGTAGAGGCGAAGCGGAATGAGCGTAAATCCCTTCTCCTGAACCTTTCCGATCAAACGGCGAATCTCCCGTTTATGGAGGAGAAGCTTACGCGTCCTCAATGGATCGGGATTGGACCGGTTTCCATGGGAATACGGGCTGATGTGAACATCAACCAGAAAGAGCTCTCCATCCTTAATCGTCCCGTAACTATCTCCCAGATTGGCCTTCCCCTCCCGAAGTGATTTCACCTCGGTCCCCAGAAGGCAGATTCCTGCCTCCATGGAGTCTTCAATCGAATAATGAAACCTCGCCTTCTTGTTCTGACAGATCAGCTTTTCGCCCATCTTTCACAAAACCTCGCCTTAGCACATAGCACAAAGCCCAAAACGCAAAAGACCCTGGATTCCGGATCAGGTACGGAATGACAATCTTGTAAAGCCATTACTAATTATAATTTTACCTAAAAGAGGGAATGAAATCAACGAAGTGATATAAAGAAGTGATATAAAGAGAAATGGAGTTGTCTCCACGTCTCCCCATCGCCCCATCCCCCTATCTATCTTTTCTAAACGCGGACGGGCAGCTCGATGAGGAAGGTAGTGCCTCTGGGTTTGTTGTCGCGGACACGGATATATCCGTTGTGATCGGCGATGATGGCATTGACGATGGTCAACCCTAATCCCGTTCCGCTCTTTTTGGTGGAATAGTAGGGCTCGAAAAGTTTTCCCTTATCTTCTTCGGAAATCCCGCACCCGTTGTCGCTCACTTCCAGGCGAACCATCTGAAGTTTGGGATCATAACTCGTCTGGATATGGATCTCTCCTTCCCGGTCAATGGCGACAAGGCTATTCTTGATGAGATTGATCATCACCCGCTTCATCTGATCCCGATCGAGATTAAACGTGGGAAGGTCCTTCGGAGTGAAGTCGAACCGGACATCCTTGTGGGCCTCTTTAAAGAGGATAAGGGTCTCCTGAACGATCTCGTTAAGATGATTAGGTGTCGGATTGGAGGCGGGCATCCTGGCAAAATTGGAGAATTCATTAACCATTCCCTTCAACTCCTCTACCTGTTTTACAATCGTCCGCGTACATTCATCGAAGACTGCCCCGTCCTGCTCGAGTTTTTCCAGATACCGCTTCCGCAATCTCTGCGCAGAGAGCTGAATCGGGGTTAAGGGATTTTTTATCTCATGGGCGATCCTCCGGGCTACTTCCCTCCAGGCTGCCACCCTCTGGGCTTTCATCAGCTGGGTGAGGTCGTCAAAGACCGCTACAATACCAAGCGGTTTCCCTTCTTCGTCTTTCAGGGTCGTCAGATTGATCAGCAGGGAGATCGATTTTCCACCCAGATGAATCGTGAGCTGTTTTTCAATCGAATCTCTCTGGGAGGAGTTGAATTCGTTTAACAACTCCTCTATCTTCTCCACATGCTCTTTCTCCAGAACCTCTGAAAATTTCCTTTCCAGAACAGCCTCTCCCTTCACCCCGAGCATCTGTTCCGCTGAAGTATTGATCGTCGTGATCATGCCTCGATCATCGATGGAGATCACCCCAGCAGCCACATTCTTGAGGACAATCTCCATATATTTTTTCCGCTGTTCCAGTTCGGAACGGCTCACTTGCAGGTCTCCGGTCATCTGATTGAAGGACTGGACGAGTCTTCCGATCTCATCACCTGCCTGCATATCGATCCGAAAGTTGAGATCTCCCAGGGCGATCCGGTGCGTGGCCTCTGCGAGTTCCTTAATCGGAACGGTGATATCCCTGGCCATGCGAATGCCGAACCAGATCGCCGAGAAGACGATAAGCAGGGTGACCATGAGAAGGGCCATCATATAACTGAATTTGATCGGCTTTTTCAGGTCCTTCATCTGTTTATAATCAACAGAGGCCTGTGAGATCTCACGCATCTTCCCTGCAAGGCTCTTCGGAATAAAGTAGGAAGCCGCCACCACACCGATCACTTCCCCACGGTCTGAGGGATGGAAGACCGGAGCAATGCCTGTGATCATCTCTCCCTCGCCAACCGGTAAGGTCCTAAATACCTCCTTGCCTGAAAACCCAACTTCCAGTAAGTCCTTGGGTGGAGAGAGGGAGATGGTTTTGAGTGAAGGGTCTTCAACCCTGATGAATCCCTCTTCTCCTTTGAAGAATAATCCAAGGGCGCTCAGGTGATATTCCTGCCGTTTTAACTCAAGGGCCTCTTTCAGGGGGGTCAGTGCTGTCTCTTTTTTTAGAATGCCCTGCTTGGTAAGGTGGTGCCCAACCTGTTTGGCAGAGGATACGGCTTGGTTGGCAAAATCGCGGTAATAGGTCTGCGCCACCTCGAGAGACCCCTGGAGCGACTGCTCCACCTGAGCTTTAAACCAGTGTTCAACGCTGTTGGTGATGAATCCGGCAGCTACAAAAAAGAGAAGAAAGGTGGGTACGAGCGAAAGGAGGATAAAGGCCAACACCAGTTTGGTTCTCAGTTTGGCTCCTAAGACTTCCCGTTTCCGTTCGAAAATGAGTTTGACGAGGTTCCGAATCACCAGAAAGATCAGCAGGAGAATCAGGATGATGTTGATATTAATAAGGCCTAAGACGATGATATTATTGGCTATGGGAATCTGGTCCCCCACCTGGGGAACTTTGATCATGAGAGTGGTGAGGGCGATGATCAAAATGGAGATGACGACAATAATGATCAGTTCGTTCCGTCGTCTTCTTTGTTCCGGGGAAAATTCTTTTTTCATAATGCCAGGGGTGCAGGTTAAGGTTACGGTGACGAAGCCCGTATCGTTCATAAAAGGTTACGTTCATCGTCTTTTAATTATTTTACCTAACCGTTACCGATAACCGAAACGGGCCTCGTTACCCTAACCGTAAAACGAAGCCAGAACTTTTTAGCCAAAATAAGGGAGTTTGAAGGGGACCGTAAGCCGAGTTCTGTATCCCAGCTCTCCGATGGGGAGTTGGAATGATGGCCATTTATCTGGGATCCTGATTGCTCAGGACCTCAAGCGACCTTACCCGTCCCGCCTTTATTCCCGATGCATCAACATCGGGAATAAATTTGAATGGGCTTTTCTCACCCCCGCATGAAGCAGGGGAACGGGGCCTATTTGGTCTTGCTCCGGATGGGGTTTACCAAGCTGCTCCGATCACTCGGTGCACTGGTGAGCTCTTACCTCGCCTTTTCACCCTTATCCCGACTTTCGCCGGGACGGTATATTTTCTGTGGCACTTTCCTTATCCTGTCTCTTGGGAGACAGGACCGTCCGCGTTACGGACCACCCTGCCCTGTGGAGCTCGGACTTTCCTCCCCTCGATTGCCTCTCTTTGCAGAGAGGAATGAGGAGCGGCCATCTCTTCCCCTTCAAATCCCTCCTTTCTTCAGATTTCCAGTAAGAAATCTTTGATTAGATCGATTAGGACCGATTACACAGACAGGAAGAGAGCTCGTCTTATTTTAAGCTCTCTTCTTTCTCCTTTGTGATCTTTCTTTCAATCGCCTGATTGGCTAAGAGATCAGCTTCCTGATTCTCTTCTCTCGGGATGGATCCGATTTCAAATGAACCAAACGCCCTGATCATTTCCATCGCCTTTTGGTGAAGGATTCTCAGGTGAAGTTCCTTCACCCGATAAATCCCCGCGATCTGCCTTGCGATCAATTCCGAATCCGTATAGACGTGAATGGATTGCCCTCCAAGTCCCTTAGCCTCTTGCAACCCTAACAGAAGAGCCCCATATTCAGCTTCGTTATTGGTCTTATGGCCCAGGTATCGCGCTATCCCGGCAATCTTCTTTCCCTCGCGATCAGTGATATAAATCCCGGCGCCCGCCCTTCCCGGATTTCCCCTTGAAGCCCCATCAATATAGACGAACAGTTCAAGACCCTTCTGGAGCGAAAGCTCTCCTTCCATCTCGCTTGCCCCGTTAGAAATGATGGACCGTTTCTTTTCGGTTCCGACTTTGGCAGAACAACTTTCTAAAGTATTTTTTGTGGGAATTAATGCTTCGCCGGTTGAGAGCCTCAGGGTTGATTGTCTGGATCTCCTAACGGGGGTCACGCCTTCTCTCCATTTCCATCCCAGTAGAGGATCCGGTTACAATTGGGACAACGGATGAGGGAGTTGTTCTTCTGAACCTCGATGAACATCTGGGGAGGAACATTCACAAAACAGCCCTGACAGGTCTCGTGCTTGACGCTAACCATGCCGATCCCCTGTCGTTTCTCCCTCAACATATTATAAAGTTTGAAGAGGTTTGATTCGACCTGGGTCGCAAGGATGTCTTTCCGT
The DNA here is from genome assembly GCA_016875195.1 of Deltaproteobacteria bacterium. Lineage (GTDB taxonomy): Bacteria > Desulfobacterota > BSN033 > BSN033 > UBA1163 > RBG-16-49-23. Next base: position 26,245 of record VGRY01000044.1, on the reverse strand, counting down.
TGGGACTTCTCGTTCCAGACCACCTCGTCCTGTTCCATCTTTTCCTGGATATTTCTCTTTTCAGCCTCAATCTTCTCCAGCGTGATGGCAATATCTTTTTCCCGTTTGGAGAGCTGTTTCTTGAGCTCGTCGATCTCGTCCATGACCACCAGGATCTCTTCTTCCACCCGGCCGATGGTTACTTTGAAGGACTCGATTTCGCTGAGGAGAGCCTGGTATTCCTTGTTGGTCTTCACCTCGGTCATCCTCCCCTCGGACCGTTTGATCTTATCCTGCTCGCCTAAGAGATACTTTTCTTTCTGTTTCCGTTCTTTCTCTAGCGATTCGAGCCTCTCCTTTTCCTTATGGATCCTCTCTTTTTCAAGGCTCTGCTTTTCATCCAGTTTTTTTATCTCTTTGGGAAAACGATCGCGTTCCACATTGATATTTTTCAGATCGAGATCGATCTTCTGAAGTTCCCAAAGAAGTTCTAGATCTTCCCTCAAAGGCTACCTCCCATCTCTTTATTTATTTTAGCGCAAACCCCGTTAGAAGGTTTTCAACTTTCTAACGGGGCAAACAGAAAGAGTGCACTGAAGGGTGCACTCTTTCTGGGTCCTGCATGCCGGATTGCTGTATCCCTGGGAAGCGAATACGAATCACCCTCCCTCTTCAAAATGGGCCCACCTGGGTTCGAACCAGGGACCTTCCGGTTATGAGCCGGTGGCTCTTCCAGCTGAGCTATGGGCCCTTTAATCATTATAGGCAATCCTCGCAAGGTGTCAACCCTCTATAAGTTTGGAGTTCGGTGTTCAGAGTTCGGAGCAATTCAATTCTATGTTTTGAGTTCATGAATTTAAACTACGAACTCCGAACTCCATACTCCGAACTATTTATGCTTCCAAAAAGCTCTTCAGTTTCTTCGCCCGGCTGGGGTGTCTCAGTTTCCGCAAGGCCTTGGCTTCGATCTGCCTGATCCTCTCCCGGGTGACATCGAAATCCAGCCCAACCTCTTCCAGTGTGTGGTCGTACTTCTCTCCAATGCCAAACCGTTTCCTCAGGACCTTCTCCTCTCTGGCTGTAAGGGTCGAAAGGATTTTCCGGGTATGCTCGACCAGATTCGAATTAATCACCGCCTCCATCGGGGACACAATGGCTTTGTCTTCGATGAAATCCCCCAGATGGCTATTCTCCTCTTCACCGATGGGCGTCTCCAGGGAGATCGGCTCTTTGGCGATTTTGAGCACCTTCCTCACCTTGTCAGGTGGGATCTCCATCTTATTGGCGATCTCCTCTGGTGTGGGTTCCCGTCCAATTTCCTGAACGAGCGTTCTCGATGCCCGGATCAACTTGTTGATCGTTTCAATCATATGAACGGGAATGCGGATGGTCCGGGCCTGATCCGAAATGGCCCGGGTGATGGCCTGCCGAATCCACCAGGTCGCATAAGTGCTGAACTTATAACCCCGCTGGTATTCGAATTTATCCACGGACTTCATCAAACCGATATTCCCCTCCTGGATCAGGTCGAGAAACTGAAGCCCGCGGTTCGTATATTTTTTGGCGATCGAGACAACCAATCTCAGATTTGCCTTCACCAGCTCGCCTTTCGCATCTCTGGCTTTGGCTTCTCCGATGATGATGGACTTCACCGCAGATTTCAGTTGAGGGGAGTTTAAGCCACACTCTTTCTCCACCCGTCCGATTTTTTTCTGACTCGTTTTTGCCGACCGATCAACCTCCTGGAGATCGGCCTTGCCCAACTCCAAGCCCCGGATGTAAACCTTCTCTTTGGTTTTTCTCCCCCTGATCTTTTTCTGAAGGAGACGCGCCTCTTTCACTGAAATCCCGACTCGTTCTTCGACCCTTTTTATTTCGACCTCCGCCTTCTCCACCCGAGCGAGCATCTGCTTCATTTTCTGAACAATCCGGCCGATCTGGACATCTCTTAGGTTCATCTCTTTAAGGAAGTCAAAGATCTCCTCTTTTTTCTTCCGGACCTGGACTTGAATCTGCTTCTTTGAAACGCTTTTCTTTTTCAAGATCCGACGAATCCCCTCCTGATGGTGCTGGACCCTTTCGAGCAGATCCAGAATTCTCTGCTTCTGAATCTGCTCCTCTTCGAGGCTCGTCTCTTCTTCATCAATCTCATTGGTTACTTCATGCATCTCGATTTTTCCAGCTTTAATGGCGGTGCCCAGATTGAGGATCTCCTTGATGGCCATCGGACAGGTCAACACAATGCTCAGAATGTCCCTTTTGCCGCTCTCGATCTTTTTGGCAATCTCCACCTCCCCCTCACGGGTGAGAAGTGACACCGATCCCATCTCCCGCAGATACATCCGGACCGGATCGGATGCCCTGCCCAAACCTTCTAAGCTTAACTCGTCCTCCTCTTCCTCCTCCTTTTCCAGCGCTTTCTCGTTCTCCACTTTCAGGTCCCGGAGGTCCTCATTCACATCGAGGTCCATCTCATCCAGCATCATGAGGACATCGTCGATCTGGTCGGACGAGACGATCTCGCTGGCCGCCATCTCATTTGTCTCATCGAGATTGACGAATCCCTTTTCTTCCACCAGGGAGATCATCTGCCCCATTTCTTTGGTCTTTGTTCCTCTTCCCATCCGCCTTTCTTTGAACTCCCAGTAACCCAATAATGATTTAAAGAGGGAGGTGGGTGTGCTGGAGAACCTTTACAGCGGCACCTTTAAAAGTTTGGCTACTCCGCTTTGAAGCAAAATTCCAATGTCGTTCCAGGTATTATGGTATGTTACCCATAAACGATAAACCATCCGCAATGGTAAAGGTTGGTAAGCACACTCACCTTCCTCTTTGTGCAACGTTTAGGTTAACTCTTTCGCAGGTTATCTTTCAAGAGGCCCTTCTCCTTCTTTGCCAGCTCCTGATGTTTGATCAGGAGATCTTCGAGCTCCCTCCCTCCCTTCTGCTTTTCAACCTCCTTTATCCTCCTGAGTAAATCGCTTTCATCCCTCTTCAATCTCCTTTTGCGAATTTTCTCAATGCAGTCTCTTAGCATCCGCTTCTGCTGATCTCCTCCCACACTGCTTTCCTGAAAGGAATATTCAAAGAGCCTTTTCTTCATCCCTTCATCAAAACTCCCCAGGGCTTCCGTCAGGTCCAGGTTTCCCATCTTTTGAAAGAGAGCTTCCAGTTCCTCGCCCAACCGCTTCAAAAGAGGGCTCTCGAACTCATCCAGGATCTTCTCTCCTGAAATCGTCGGAATCAGTTCCGGATAGTGGACCATGAGCCGAACCACCATCTCTTCAGATTTCGGAGCGCTTGTTTCGGGCCTTGGTTCGGGTGGTCTCTTTTTTAGGGTTTCTGCTGCTGGGGACCGCCCTTTGAGAGAAGGTTGGATCATCTCATTTAAGATCGATTCCTTTATATCGAGCCTTTCGGCAAGGGACCTCACGTAGAAATCTTTCCGGATCTTATCCGGAATTCTCCGGATCATCGCCATTCCTTCCTTGGCTATCTTTACTTTCCCATCGATCGAACTTACCGGATGAGTCTTCATCAGCCACTCAAAAAAGAAGTCGATGAGAGGAAGGGCCCTGCCCAATCTTTTCCCAAATTCCTCCAGGTTTCCCTTCTTCAGATAGGTATCGGGATCTTCCCCCTGCGGAAGTAGGACAGCTTTGGCCGTAACTTCCTCCTCCAAAAAGAGAGGCAAGGTACGAAGGGTGGCCTGAATTCCTGCCGGATCAGGGTCAAAAACCATCGTCAAATTTTTCGTATATCGCTTCAGGGTCCGGATATGCTGGTTTGTCATGGCGGTCCCGAGCGTGGCAACGCTATGTTTCAATTCGTATTGATGAAGGGTGAGAAGATCAAAATAACCTTCGACGATGATCACACTGTCCTTTTCATGGATGTAACGCTTCGCCGTCTGAAGACCATAAAGGATCTCTCCCTTATGATAAATGCTCGACTCCGAAGAGTTGATATATTTGGGTTGTCCTTCTCCAATGATTCGCCCCCCGAATCCGACGATTCGCTGATGAAGATCAAAGATGGGAAACATGAGCCTTTTTCGAAAAGCATCATACCAGCCTTCCTTTTTCTTCGGGAGGATCAACCCTAACTCCCATGCCATCTCCAGGGGGACTTTCTTCTCTCTTAAATGTTCGACCAGTCCATCCCAGCGTTCGGTCGCATAACCCAACCGATGTTCCCTGAGGATCTCCTCCTTCACGCTCCGTTGAGAGAGATAGCGTCTCCCCGCCTCACCTTCTCTCTTCTGGGTCAGCAGATCATGGAAATAATCGGAAGCAAGTTGGTTGATCTGAAAAAGGACTTCTTTCTTGGCCATCTCCTTCTTCTGAACCGGAGAAGGCTCTCGCCGCACCAGTTTGACCCCGTATCGTTTCCCCAGCTCTTCGGCAGCCTCCGGAAATGAGAAATTCCCCGCCTTCATTAAAAAGGTAAAAACATCTCCTCCCTCTCCGCACCCGAAGCAGTGAAAAATCTGCTTCTCCTCGTTCACCATAAACGAGGGGGTTTTCTCGGAATGGAACGGGCACAATCCCTTATGATTCCTTCCGGTCTTCTTCAAACTGACATAGTCCGAGACAACTTCCAGGATATTGGCCCGGCTTCGGATCTCTGAAATTTTATCCTCTGAAAAATATCCGTCTGCCAAAGAGTTCTACTCCTAATATTACAAAATTTCTCGGTCAAATGGGCACGGGCGGGCTGTTTGGAAAGGCTTCGAGGCGAACCTTTTTCTGTTTCAACATTCTCGTTTCCTTTCCCTGCCGGAAGTCAGTGCAGATGACATCCCCCGTTACCCTTAAATTTTGAATCAATCTCCATTCGAAGCCTTGAAAAGCAACCTGCCCGTGCCCATTTGACAACTGTCTGCTTACCTCAACTCGACCACGGTCACTCCGCCGCCGCCTTTCTGAGCTTCCTCCGGAGCAACCTGTTTCACCCCCTGGTGCGTGCTCAAATAGCGGCCGATCCCGTTTCTCAACCTACCGGACCCGATGCCATGGATGATCCGAACCTTCTCCAGGCCATGCAGCAGTGCCTGATCGATGAATTTGTCCACGACCAGAAGCGCTTCCTCCACGGTCAGGCCGATCACATTTAATTCTGTCTGAATTTCTTCGGTATCTCTCCGGGGGATGGAGGGAATGACCCTTCCTGGTTCTCCATCCCCTTCTTTGTCTATTGGCCTGATGATGTCATCAAGGGGAACAATCACTCTTGCCTTCTCTGTCATCACTTCGGCGCGGTTGAGTGACTCTTCCACTTTCAAAAGAATGCCGTCCTTTTTGAGGCTTTCTATTCTAACACGATCACCGTTTTTTAAGCTACCTGCCATCGCATGAGAGCCTCTTCTACGGATCGAGGGAAAAGAGGCTTCTCTGATCTCCTGAATCTCTTTTTTACGAACCTGAGAAGGAGGTTTCTCTCTTTGCTTTTTCAGCCATGCCTTCAACTCGTCTTCCACCTGTTGAACCGCTTTTCTTGCCTTCTCCTCGGCACGGGAAAAAATTGCCTCCCTGTCTCTTTTGATCCGGTCAAGGATCCCTTTCAGCCTCTGATGCTCCTGGTCCACCTCCTCTTTCTTTCGGATCCATTCCTGTCTCTGTTTCTCCGCATCAGTCCTCACCCTTTCCAGTCTCTCCAGGGCTTGGGCCATTTCCTGCCCTCCTCCATCGCGATGCTGCCGAGCCTTCTCCAGAACGCTTTCCGAAATACCCAATTTCTCCGCCACAAAGAGGGCATTGCTTATTCCGGAGGACCCATAGGAGAGAAGATAGAGAGGTTCCATGGTCTCCTCATCAAACCTGACCGCTACATTCTCCACATTCGGATGAAGATACCCATAGGCTTTGAGGCTATCGAAGTGGGTGGTGACCACAGTCCAAGCGCCCTTCTCCCTGAACAGGTCGAGAAATCCCATGGCAAGGGCAGATCCTTCCGAGACATTTGTTCCTACACCCAGTTCATCGAGAAGGACGAGAGCGCCAGGCCCTGCCTTCTCCAGAATCCCGTTGACATGGAGGAGGTGAGCTGAAAAGGTGGATAGGTTCTCCTCGATGCTCTGCTCATCGCCAATCACAGAGAAGACTTCATCAAAGATGCCTGCTTCACTTCCTTCCGCGACAGGAATGGGAAGTCCGGATTGAATCATCAGCGTCAACAGCCCCAGCGTTTTCATGGCTACTGTTTTTCCGCCTGCATTGGCTCCGCTGATGATAAGGGTGCGGATGCCTTCACCCATTCGAAGATCAATCGGGACAACACGAACCCCTTTCTGGAGGCTGAGGAGGGGACTTCTCGCCTCTTTCATGAGGATCTTTCCATCCCTGTTCAATGCGGGCCGGATTCCCTTTAAGAGAAGGGTGAGCTTCGCCATCGCATAAAGAAGATCCAGCTCTCCCAAAATGTCAAGATCATTCCAGAGAGACGGAAGCTCTGCTCTGATCTTCTCGGAGAGGGCTTCGAGAATACGGTACTCCTCCTCCTTCTCTTCTGCTGTGAGAATGTTGACCTCATTATTAAAGGGAATGGCTTGAATGGGTTCAAAGAAGAGACTCTGGTGGCTATGGGACTGGTCGTGGATGATTCCCTCCAACCGGTTCTTGAAGTCGGATTTGATAAGGAAGACATATCTCCCATTTCTTAAGGTGATGAAATCGTCCTGGAAAATTTCCTGGAGATCTTCCCTTTGGAGGAGACGCTCAAGAACGTTTTTCGCCTTCTCTCTGATGGTATGCAACCGCAGACGAATATCCGATAGGGTTGGGCTGGCACGATCGAGGATCTCGCCCTTCGTATCGATGGCGTTAAGGATCTCCTTTTCCAGACCTTTGAGAGAGGAAAGCTTTGAAACCTTCTCCTGAAGAGAAGGGGCATGGATTTCCGATTTAAGGAAAAACCGCCTGATGGTTTTGACCAATACCATCTGCCGGTGAATATCGAGGATCTCCTGAACCTGGAGGACCGCCCCTTCCTTCTCCAGTCTCTTCAGGAGGTCCTCCATGTCCTGCAGCCCTCCAAGGGGGATATCCCCATGGATTTCCAGAATCTCTTTCAACTCGATCACGTCGGTTAATCTCGATTCAATCAGCAGCGGATCAGAAGATGGAGTCAGGGCCAGGCATCGTTTCTTACCCAGGGGGGAGACTGAATAATCTTTTAAAAAGTCTAAGAGGGAGTAGAATTCTAACGCTCTAAGGGAACGATTATCCATAAAGCAAGAAAAAGGGAACAGCTCTCTTGATGAGGGGAATCTTAGGGGGAAAGCCTTTCCTTGACTAACTGATTGATCACCTTACCATCGGCTTTCCCTCCCAAGCGGGGCATGACTGCTTTCATCACCTTTCCTAAATCTTTTAAGGATGAGGCCTGTGTTTCCTGAATGATTTCATCGATGATCTTGATCATCTCTTCCTGAGTGAGGGGTTGAGGGAGAAAGGATTTCAGAATCTCGATCTCTGCCTTCTCCTTCTCCACTAAATCGTTTCGTCCTCCAGCCTGAAACTGCTCGACGGATTCTTCGCCTTTTCTCACCATCCCCTGGATGACCTTGAGGATATCCTCATCCTCTAATTTTCTTCTCAACTCGAACTCTTTGTTTTTTGAAGACGAACGGATCATCCGGATGGTGGAGAGCCGGATCTTATCGCTGGTCTTCATCGCCTGCTTCATCTCTTCAACTAATTTTTCTTCCAGGTTCATCTCTATCCTCTATCTACGAATTTACGCATCCTCTTCATGGCTCGCTTTTGGGCAGCCAGGGCTTTTTTCTTTCGCTTGATGCTCGGTTTTTCAAAATGCTCTCGTTTCCGAACCTCGGACAAAATCCCGGTCTTTTCAACCTGTTTTTTAAACCGCCTGAGTGCATTTTCGAAAGATTCGTTCTCTTTGATCCGAATGCCAAGCATCCATATTCAACCTCCTTTCATAACTTATTTTTTAGACCCATAATTATATGATTTTTTTCAACAATGTCAAATATTTCGTTAATATTTTGAGCCTCAAAATTGAATTTAAGGGAACGGTATAAGAGAGAGCATTGACAAACAGGACAAGGTGTAATACATAATTAATAAAAAAGTAATACGGAGGTGGTTGCCATGGATGTTGTAAAAGCTACGGTTAAGGGCCAAATCCTCATTCCTGCATCACTGAGAAGAAAATATCGAATTGAAAGGGGAACCCCTCTGCGTATTTATGACGGAAAGAACCGTATCATCCTTGAGACGATGGACCGAGATCCGGTGGAAGAAGGCCGAGGTTTGTTGAAAACCAAGGGTAGAATACTTAAATCTTTGACCGATGACAGAAAAAGGGAAGCAAAACAATGAAACAATACGTTTTAGACAGCTACGCCATGATCGCCTACTTTGAAGACGAGCCGGGCGCGGACCGGGTGGCAAAGATACTGAGACAACTGATCCAAGGCAAAGCAAAAGGATACATGAGTGTGGTGAATTGGGGCGAAGTTTATTACAACACCATGAGGGAAGGAGGGAGCGCTGAGGCTGAAAAGGTCATCCTTCAATTGGATAAATTTCCAATTCAGGTGGTCGAGGTCAATAGAGAGCTCGCCTATGAGGCGGCGAAATTAAAGGGGATGTATCGCATTGCTTATGCGGATTGTTTCGCTGCCGCTCTATCCGTAAAATTAAATGCACTCCTTGTCACTGGAGATCCAGAATTCAAGAAGCTGAAAGAACAAGTTTCCATTCAATGGATTGTTTGACCAAAGAATTTAAACCAATAGGGTGGGTCCTCTGGGTGATGGCACAATCCTTTGTAACCAATTGATCCCGCTGGGGCAGAGATGACAAAGATATTTCGCCTGCCTCTTATTCCCCTACTGATTGCTTATGCGTTCGGGCTTGTTAGCAGCCAATTCAATATTCCTTTACTTTCTCAAGGACCGCTGATTCTCATCATCCTTCTATTCCTATGGTTCCTGCTCCTCATTCTTAAAAAAGTGCAATGGACTTCTTGGATTGCCCTCGTTTTTTTCTTTGTCTTAGGACTCGTTTCGATTCAAAGCTATCTCCATCCGAACCTTCCTCCCTCTCATCTATCCCGTTTCATCGGTCCGGAACCGATCTTTCTCGAAGGAACGATCGACCGGTCCCCTCAACGGACTTCAAGTGGGACCCAATGTTTAATCAAATCACATAAGATCATTTCCAATGACCGCCACATCCCTGTCGAAGGATATCTCCTTCTCTTCCTGAAAGGGGAGACTGACTCTCTTGGGTCCGGAGACCGGATCCGTTTTCTCTGTAGACTCCAGCGTCCGCATGGATTTCGTAACTCCGGCGTTTTCTCCTACGAACGGTATCTTGCCTTCGAAAGGATTCACGCCATCGGATTCCTGAGCAAACAAAAAGGGGACGTAGGCGAAAATACAACTTAAGGTTGTTGTGAACTTTGGTGGGTTCGTGCGGAGCGTGCCTGGAGATATGGGAGGTAGGGGACCAATTTTAGAACCTTCATCCTCTCCCTTTTTCCCAGGTGCAAACATCTGTAACTTTGTAGCTATTTACTCAATTCGTTCACAGGCATTTCCTGCATACCTTCATATATCATTCCATAAGGCCCGGGCTTTTTCTTACCTAAATCAGGCAGCATCCTTAAAGGAACCTCTAATATTTCTAAATTTGTCACTCCGGTGAAAACTCGATTCGAGTCGCAACGACCGGAGTCCAGTCATATCAAGAGCTTCTGGATTCTCCAGATGAAGATTGGGACCGGAATGACATTTTTAGAGGTAGCCTAAAATCAAAGCCACTACGCCTGACTGAATTTTTCAGTCAAAAATTCTAACATAGTTGACTGGCCGGCAAGGTGCGTGCCGAGCATCAGATCTGACTCTGAAAAAGTTGTATGTTCCTCATTAGAAATGAAGATGAGGCGAACTGAAGATATGGAGATAAAAGCAAGGGCCTCCTTTCAGAGGCCCCGCGCCGTAAGGTCGAAACCTTACGGGTGGCTACAATCATTTTGGAAAAATCGTAAGTGACCTGGCCTAAACTTGTAAACGATGTGTTTTCGAATACTTTCCATTGGAAAAGAGCCATCTATCACGCCAAGCACGCCTTTTCCCTTGCAAGCACATAGGAGTAGGTATCAGGAATCAACCAATCACTTTTTTCTGCTTGGTCCGTAATTTCTTGGAAACGACTCGTCCACGATGTTCTTTTTCTTTTTTTCTCATCCGGTTCATGATCTGTTTCAGGTCATAATTGCATTCCCTGGCTATCTTTTCGCGGACAAGGTGAATTTCTTCTACGATAGGATCTTTCCACATCTTAACCTCCTCCCGGAGACGTTAAGAGCTCCTCCGGTGTTGCAATAATCGGAGTTGCCCGCCCAAGGGCAGCGTTTGCCTTTTGAAGCCGCTTAATCACCAACCCGTTTGCGAGATGGGTGCAGTTCCACGTTAACAAGTAATCCATTTCATAAGAAACCGCAAATGCCAGGTGGACCACATCCAACTGTGCTCCGCGTGGCAAACCCAATTTGTTTAGATATTCCTCGGCCAAAAACTCAACCTCTTCTGTCAACGCCAAAATCGGCAACTCTGCCACCAGCTTTAAGCGCCTTGAGGCGGCGTCAGGATCGCCTATGCTGATTTCGTCCAGGACCGCCTGGGAAATGTAATTGATGAATTTTAATCGCGCTCGATTCCACCATTCATGGGTAATCTGCTGGTGCGCGGCTACAATTAGATCTCGACTGGGATACGCAGCAAGGTAACTTATGATTGTGGACTCCAAATATAACGCCGGTTTATTCATTTTGACCTAATCGCTCTGGGGCATTCTCATCTCAGATCGAGATCCGATATTTGATAAATTAAATATATCAAATTACGTATCAAAGAACAATTCTTTTTCTCTTCTGTTTTCTGCTTGACAAAATTCTCTGATAATCATAATTTTTTACCAAATTCCCACAAGATAAGGGTTTAAAAATCGATCCCATCGGGGCAGAGATGACAAAGATATTTCGCCTGCCTCTTATTCCCCTACTGATTGCTTATGCGTTCGGGCTTGTTAGCAGCCAATTCAATATTCCTTTACTTTCTCAAGGACCGCTGATTCTCATCATCCTTCTATTCCTATGGTTCCTGCTCCTCATTCTTAAAAAAGTCCAGTGGGCTTCCGGGGTTGCCCTCGCCTTCTTCCTTGTTCTCGGAATCGTTTCGATTCAAAGCTATCTCCATCCGAACCTTCCTCCCTCTCATCTATCCCGTTTCATCGGTCCCGAACCCATCTTTCTCGAAGGAACGATCGACCGGTCCCCTCAACGGACTTCAAGTGGGACCCAATGTTTAATCAAATCACGTAAGATCATTTCCAAAGACCGCCACATCCCTGTCGAAGGATATCTCCTTCTCTTCATGAAAGGGGAGACTGACTCTCTTGGGTCCGGAGACCGGATCCGTTTTCTCTGTAGACTCCAGCGTCCGCATGGATTTCGTAACCCCGGCGTCTTCTCCTACGAACGGTATCTTGCCTTCGAAAGGATTCACGCCATAGGATTCCTGTCTGACGAGAGAATGTTCGTCAAAGTGGGTGAAGGTTTTAAAAACCCCATTTCTCTAAGGATCGAGGCATGGAGAGACCACATCCGCAACTTTTTACAAAGAGGGGGAACCATGCCCTCCTCCTCCCTCTTTCAAGCCCTGGTCTTAGGGGAACAGGGAAACATCCCGGAGGAAGTACGAGAAGACTTCGTCGTCTCAGGAATCGCCCATCTGCTGGCTATATCAGGAGATCACCTCGGAATTGTCGCTTTCCTTTCTTTCTCTCTGCTTCTCTGGATCATGAAGCGTTCTGAAATAGTCCTCCTCTCGATCTCTGTTAAAAAATGGGCCGCCCTCCTCACCATTCCCTGCATGATCCTCTACACTTTCATTGCCGGTGGAGGGATGTCCGTGATACGGGCCACCCTCATGGTCATCATCTTTTTTCTCTCGATTGTCTTCGATAGGGAGAGGCATCTCCTCCACACCCTTGCCCTGGCTGCTTTCCTTATTCTTATATGTTCTCCCCCCTCCCTCTTCGATGTCTCTTTCCAACTCTCTTTTTTAGCTGTTCTTTCCATTCTCTATCTCGTACCGCCCATCCTCCGGGTCCTGAAGCAAGGGGAATGGCTGATCCCTGAGGAAACCCCATGGATACAGAAGATCTGGAAGTATGTAAAACTCTCTCTCATCGTCACGGCAGTCGCCACCATGGGAACTGCGCCTTTTGTGGCGCTCCATTTCAACCGCCTCTCTCTCATCGGATTCCTGGCTAATCTTTTTGCCATTCCCTGGGTGGGCTTTATTATTGTTCCCATCAGCTTGATCGCCTCCCTCTTCTCCTTTTTCTTCTATCCCATTGCCAGTGTTCTGATCATGGTGAATCAATTCTTTGCAACCATTCTCCTCAACGTCATTGGTTTCTTCGCTTCCATTCCATTGGCCTCCATTTATATCCCCACCCCCACGCCGCTTGAAATCATTCTCTACTATCTCCTTCTCTTCTTATGCGTTCATCTGCGAAAAGGAAAAACCATCCGATATGTTTTTGTCGGCATCTGCATCTTGCTGGCCGCTGACATAACCTATTGGAGCCTGAAAGATACCTTCCAAAAAAATCTCAAGATCACCTTTCTCGATGTGGGTCATGGAGATTCTATCTTGATTGAATTTCCTAAGGGGAAGAGGATGTTGATCGATGGCGGAGGTCTTCACGAGGATCGGTTCGATATCGGAAAGAATGTGATCGCACCTTTTCTCTGGAATAAGAAGATTCGAAGGATTAACACCCTTGCTCTGACCCATCCTGACCCAGACCATTTGAAAGGTCTAAATTTCATTGCCTCCCGATTCTCAATCCGCCGGTTTTGGAGCAACGGACTTCGTTCGGACTCTGAATCCTATCTCCGGTTGGAAGAAACCCTTGCGAAAAAAAGAGTGGAACGGTTCTCATTGAATGAAAACACACCTCTACAAATGATCAACGGGGTTGAGGTCGCAATCCTTAATCCACCTGCCGGAAATACAAGTTCTGTTGGTCGTCAACATCTCACCTTCCTTAACAATCAATCCCTGGTGATAAGGCTCAGGTTTAAAAATATCACTCTCCTCCTGACAGGGGATGTGGAAAGAGAAGCTGAGGAACGAATGATGAGAAAAGGCCATTTGCTCAACGCCCATCTGTTGAAAGTTCCCCATCATGGAAGTATTACATCCAGCAGCCCGATTTTCCTTCAAAGGGTTAAACCGGACTATGCGATTTTAAGCGTTGGAGAACGTAACATCGCAAGGCTTCCTCATCCGGAGGTCATGGGAAGGTATGAACGATCGGGCATAAAAATATTCAGAACCGATAAGCACGGAGCCGTCACCGTGATCACCGATGGCGAAAAGATGGAGATCAGAACTTTCCTGAAAGGCGATTGACTTTTTTCTTACAATCCAATATCTATTTTAACATGATGGAAGGAGATAACCATCGAATCATGCCCCATCCATTAAGTCCGAGTGTGCAGAAGGTTCAGGATGCCTTAAAGGCGCTTGGCTTGCCAAACGATGTGATGGAATTGCAGTCCACAACCCGGACCTCTGCGGAGGCGGCTCAGGCGGTGGGGTGCTCTGTTGAACAGATCGCTAAATCGATCGTGTTTCGAGCTACGCAGACAGACAAACCCATCCTTGTCATTGCAAGCGGGTCTAATCGGGTGAACGAAAAGAGGATCGAGTCGTTCATCTCCGAACCCCTTGGCAAGGCAGATGCGGACTATGTCCGCAAACACACGGGTTTTGTCATTGGTGGCGTACCTCCCATCGGCCATCTTGAAAAGATTGAAATTTTTATCGATGAGGACCTATTAACCTATCAAGAAATCTGGGCAGCAGCCGGTAGCCCGCATGCCGTCTTTAAACTGACGCCCTCAGACCTTGTTAAGATGACAGGTGGACGGGTGGTTGGGATTAAATGAGTTGGGTAAAAAGGGTTCAAGGGTTCGATGATTTAACGGCAATCATTAAAAGGAGGAAGGAGATGGAACTTAAGACAGAACGGATTGATATCCCGGAAGGTTGTAATGTCATCTTCGGGCAGACCCACTTCATTAAAACAGTAGAAGATCTCTTTGAGATCATCGTAGGTGCTGTTCCCGGTGCTAAGTTTGGAATTGGGTTCTGCGAGGCCTCAGGCCATTGCCTTGTTCGTGGAGAAGGAAACGATGAGGCTTTAAAAGAAGCAGCCATAAAGAATGCCTTCAAAATCGGAGCAGGCCACACCTTCATCATCCTGTTAAGGGATGCCTTTCCCATCAACATCCTCAACGCGATCAAGATGTGCCAGGAAGTCTGTCATATCTTCTGCGCCACAGCCAATCCCGTAGAGGTCATTCTTGCCCAATCCGAACAGGGCAAAGGGGTGCTCGGGGTGATCGATGGTTCCTCGCCCAAAGGAATAGAGAAAGAGGACGGCATTGCCTGGAGAAAAGACCTGTTGAGGAAATTCAAATATAAGTTGTGAAACATGACATCGAAAGACCGATGACCATTAATTCCCGTCTTTCACCACGCACTCCAGGGCGGTGATGTATTCCTCGGTCATGCAAGTGGGGATTCGATGCTTCTGCAAGCATTCAAAACATTTACTGGGTTCATAAAGGGGTGTGCTCACATATTTTTCTCCGCCATCCGGAAAGACCGTGACCATGATCCCACGATCCATCTCCATCGACTTCTGTAAGGCCCCCCACATTGCCGCACCCGAGCTGATTCCACAGAAAATTCCCTCCCGAATGGTGAGGACTCTCGCCATTTCAAAGGCATCCTCATCGGAGACATTAATCTTCTCATCCAGACAGGTAGGATCATAGATCTCCGGAACGTACTGGGAGGTGAGGTTCTTCAATCCCTGGATTTTCGAATTGGGATAAGGTTCCACACCTACAATTTTCACGTCAGGATTATACTGCTTCAATCTCTTCGAGACACCCATCAATGTTCCGGTTGTCCCGAGGCCTGCCACAAACATGTTTACCTTTCCTTTGGTGGCTTTCCAGATTTCTTCGCCCGTTGTCTCGTAATGGGCAATGACATTATACTTATTCTCAAACTGGTGAGGCATGTAATATTTAGGATCCTGTGCCATCTCTTCGGCCAGATCAATCGCTCCATCCATCCCCTTTGGGCCCGGACTTAATATAATTTTGGCACCATAGGCTGTGAGGATTTTTCGCCTCTCCATGCTCATCGTCTCAGGCATGACCAATTCCAGCCGGTAGCCTTTCACAGCGCAGATCATGGCAAGGGCAATGCCCGTATTTCCACTCGTCGGTTCAATGACGATCTTATCTTTTGTCAGGAGACCTTCTCTCTCTCCGTATTCGATCATATACTTTGCAATCCGATCTTTGACTGAGCCTGCAGGATTATAGCGTTCCAGTTTCGCATAGACCTTCACTTTTTTATTGGGAACGATATGATTAATTTTGACTAAAGGGGTGTACCCAACCAAATCAACCATATCTTTTGCTACACGATACATAGATGCTTCTGCCTCCTTGTTTTCCGCCCCCATTAAATGGGGGCGCTACATCAAAACGTACTCAAAATCTCTGCCTCGCCGTCGGTGATGGCAATCGTGTGTTCAAAGTGGGCTGACCGCTTTCCATCGGTGGTTACCACAGTCCAGCCATCGGAGAGGATTTTCACCTCGTAGGATCCTTCATTGACCATAGGTTCCAGGGCAAAAACCATTCCCTTCTCCAACCTCGGACCCTGCCCGGGAGACCCAAAATTGGGAATTTGCGGTTCCTCGTGAAGATTTCTACCGATACCATGGCCCACGAAATCCCGTACCACTGAAAAACCATTTGACTCCACCCATTTCTGGATCGCATGGGAGATGTCATGAAGACGATTGCCCACCCTTGCCATCCCGATCCCGATATGGAGTGCCTTCTCAGTAGCTTCCAGAAGCCCCTTTGCTCCCTGATCGATCTCACCGACCGGAAAGGTAATGGCTGCATCTCCGAAATATCCCCGGAGATTGACGCCCACATCAATGCTGACGATATCTCCTTCCCTTAATGTTCTTGGCCCGGGGATGCCATGAACCACCTCTTCATTGATCGAAACACAGAGGGTGGCAGGGTAATTCCGGTAACCCTTGAAGGCTGGAAATGCGCCCTTCGAAAGGATAATTTCCTCTGCAACCTGGTCAAGCTCCCGGGTCATTACCCCTGGCGCAACCCTCTTGCTCAGTTCCTGGATGACTTCCGCCACAATGGTGTTCGATTTTTTGAGCTGTTCGATTTCTCGGGGAGATTTGACAATAATCACAGCATTAGTATGCATTCGGGCCCTGGTATTGTCAACCCTTTGACAGGGTCTGGATTTCCTTCTGAAGGCAAGATCGCCCGATTGACTTTTTACACTGAATAAATGATTTACCCTGAGTTTATCGAAGGGTTGACTTTATTGCCCCAACCAGTAAAATGGGGTTATGATGATCAACGGAAGGAGTTCAAAATGATTCCAAGATACACCCGGCCAGAGATGGCAAGGATCTGGACCGAAGAGCGTAAGTTCGAAACCTGGCTCCAGATCGAACTTGCGGTTTGCGAAGTCCTTGCCGAATCAGGTGAGATTCCTAATGAAGCCTTCAAGGAAATCAAGGAAAAGGCAAAATTTCAGGTTGACCGGGTGAATGAACTGGAGAAGGTGACCAAGCACGATGTCATCTCCTTTCTTACCAATGTGGGAGAGTATATCGGGCCTCTCTCCCGCTACCTTCACTACGGTCTCACCTCCTCGGATATCCTCGACACCTCCTTTGCCCTCCTGCTCAAAGAAGCCTCCGATCTCATCATTAAAGATATCGAACGGCTTCTTGCAGTTTTAAAAGAGAAGGCACTTAAACATAAAGATACTTTAATGATCGGCCGATCCCACGGGATTCATGCCGAACCCATCACGTTTGGCCTCAAGATGGTGCTCTGGTACGATGAGATGAAAAGAAATCTCCTCCGGATGGAGAGGGCAAAAGAGGCGATCAGCGTCGGTAAAATTTCAGGAGCGGTCGGAACCTTCGCCCATATCCCTCCTTCTGTCGAGGAGATGGTCTGTAAACGATTGGGACTCAAACCAGCACCCATTTCCACACAAATCGTCCAGAGAGATCACCATGCCGAATTCTTCACCACCCTGGGCATTCTTGCCTCCTCCATTGAGAAATTCTCAGTAGAACTGAGGCACCTCCAGCGGACAGAAGTTCTCGAAGCCGAAGAATTCTTTTCAAAAGGGCAGAAGGGATCTTCTGCGATGCCGCACAAAAGAAACCCCATCTCGGCAGAGAATCTCTCCGGGCTGGCGCGGCTGATCCGGTCTTACAGCCTCGCAGCCATGGAAAACATTCCCCTCTGGCATGAACGGGATATCAGCCATTCCTCGGTCGAACGGGTGATTGGGCCTGATGCCACCATTCTGATCGATTACATGCTCAACCGCCTCGCCTCTCTCATTGAGAATCTCATCGTCTATCCGGACAATATGAAAGCTAACCTCGATAAGATGGGCGGGTTGATCAATTCAGAGGCTATCCTTCTCCTCCTTACCAAAAAAGGACTTTCAAGGGAGGAGGCCTATGGAGTTGTCCAGAGGAATGCCATGCAGGTCTGGGAGAAGGGAGCCGATTTTAAAATGCTTCTCTCTCAGGATGAAACGATCAAACAGCTTCTCACTCCTGATGAGCTGGACCATCTTTTCGATATCCGGAGCCATCTCCGGCATGTAGACGACATCTTCAGAAGGGTATTCGGTGAACTGAAATGAAGAAAGACCAGAAGTCCTCATCCAATATCAGAGAATTTCTTAAACTCAAAGAACCCTCCGACCGAGGGGGAAAGAAACCCCTCTTAAAAAAAGCAAACTTTACGATCTGGTACTTTGTCATCGCCTTTATCATCATCCTTCTTGTTCAAAATTATTTCGTCTCGAAGGGAACAGAGGATATCATCCCTTACAGCGAATTCAAGGAGTCCTTGAGAGCGGGAAGAATCAAAGAATTGACGATCACCATTGAAACGGTCTCCGGCGAGTGGGTGACCGAAAAGGGTCCTCGAAAGTTTCAGACGGTCCGCGTGGAAGATCCTGATCTGGTGAAAGACCTCGAAACCCATAAGGTGAAATATACCGGAAAGATCGATAGCAAGTGGGTGACCAACATTCTCTCCTGGATCATTCCCCTCATCTTCTTCATTCTCATCTGGAGGTTTCTCTTCTCGCGGATCGGACCGGAGACGAGCGTCATGTCTTTTGGAAAGAGCCGGGCAAAAATCGTCGCCGAGAAAGACAAGAAGGTTACCTTTACCGACGTGGCCGGGATTGATGAAGCCAAAGAAGAGTTAAAAGAGGTCGTTGAATTTCTGAAAAATCCGGGAAAATTTCAACGCCTTGGCGCAAAGATTCCCAAAGGCGTGCTTCTGGTGGGAACGCCCGGAACAGGAAAGACGCTCCTTGCCAAGGCCGTCGCTGGAGAAGCCAATGTCCCCTTCTTCTCCATCAGTGGCTCCAATTTTGTGGAGATGTTTGTTGGCGTGGGAGCTGCAAGGGTGAGGGATCTTTTTGCTCAGGCACAAAACCATGCCCCCTGCATCATCTTCATCGATGAACTCGATGCCCTTGGAAAAGCACGGGGGATGAACCCTGTGGGCAGACACGATGAACAGGAACAGACCCTCAACCAACTTCTGGCGGAAATGGATGGTTTCGATCCTAATGCAGGTGTCATCATCATGGCCGCCACCAACCGGCCTGAGATCCTCGACCCCGCCCTGCTTCGACCTGGCAGATTCGACCGGCATGTCCTGGTGGACAGGCCAGATATCGTTGGGAGAGAGGAGATTCTCAGAATCCATTCGCGGCAGATCAAGCTCTCTCCTGAGGTTGACCTCAAAGTGATCGCTTCGAGGACGCCCGGTTTTGTGGGCGCTGACCTCGCCAACATTGTCAACGAGGCTGCCCTGCTGGCCGCCCGGAAGAATAAGGAAGCGGTTGAAATGCCCGATATTGAAGAGGCGATTGATCGGGTCGTCGCGGGACTGGAGAAGAAGAGAAGGTTGATGTCGAAAAAGGAAAAGGAGATTGTCGCCTTCCATGAATCCGGCCATGCCATTGTAGCCACCACCCTACCAGGTGCAGACCCTGTCCGTCGCATCTCCATCATTCCAAGAGGGATTTCAGCCCTTGGTTATACACTTCAACTCCCCACCGAGGACCGGTACCTGATGACCCGTTCAGAACTCCTCGACCGTCTCGCCGTCCTCCTCGGCGGCAGGATCGCCGAAGAAATCGTCTTCGGAGAGATCTCCACCGGCGCCCATAACGACCTCCAGAGGGCAACCGACATTGCGACGAGCATGGTCAAGGAGTTCGGAATGAGTGAAACCCTGGGATATGTCACCTTCGAAAAGGAGAAGAAACCTCTCTTTCTCCCCTCTTCCATGATGTCATCCAAGGAGTATAGTGAGGAGACAGCCAAAAAGATCGATGAAGAGGTCAAGAGGATCATCGATCAGACCCGTGAAAAAGCAAAAGAGATTCTCGTCTCCAAGAAAGATAAGCTGGAAGAAGTGGCCCGCCTCCTCCTTGAGAAGGAGGTCGTCGAGGAAGCCGACCTGAAGAGGATCCTTCAACCACCGGCACAGGAACAAGGGTGAAAAAAATCTTCAAACATCTTCGGGCAAAGATCATTGCGGGTGTGCTGGTCATCCTGCCTCTCGGGATCACCCTCTTCATCCTGAAGTTTATCTTCACTGCGCTTGACAATTTCGTAGGCCCCTTAGGACCTCAGGCCACGCATTTTATCTTTGGCCGTGAGATCTCCATCCCCGGCCTGGGGATCATCATCTTCTTCGTCCTCCTCTATCTCTTGGGTTTAATCGCCACCAATGTGATGGGCCGGAAACTGGTCGGCTGGGGAGACCGTTTCTTCACCAATCTTCCGGTCATCAAAAATATCTACCTTTCTTCAAAGCAGCTCACGGACGCCTTCTCTGCGACAAGAAAGGGTTCTTTTCGTCAGGCGGTTTTTGTCGAATTTCCGCAGCAAGGAAACTTCGTCCTCGGATTTGTAACCAATGAGATCACCGATCTAACGCCTCAGGCCAAAGTAACCGTCTTCATCCCTACGGCCTTTGTCCCCCCTCAGGGCTTTACCCTCTTTCTTCCAAAAGAGAAAATCATCCCATCTCAACTCTCCATCGAAGAGGCGATCAAAGCGATCATGTCTGTAGGCATTGTGACTCCGCATTCACTCTCCATTCCGCTTTCGGAGAATAATTCCCGAAAGGATTCGATTGAAAATTCGGAAAGGATGAAGTATCCTAATTCAAAAATCGAAGGAGGACATTGAACATGCTTCTGTTATTTATTCTGATCGCTGGGCTTGCGCTTTTTCTCTCAATCATTGTCGCCTTCGGAGCTGGATTGGGCGCTCCGGTTGCGCTCATCATCTCTCTCATTGCCCTTGGCTTCTCCATCCTCGCCCTTCATCGGACAGGAATGACCCTTGATTTGAAAAAAAAGATTGAGTCTTCCGAACCCCCTGAAGATTTAAAGAAACAGGTGGATGCCATGATGGTCATGACCGATGCTCTTAGGGAAAAGACTGCGGATGCCCTGGACCGCCTCGAGAAGGTGATTCGCAAAACTGAAAAGGTGGATTAAGGCAGCAGGTCTCTAAGTGAATATGGGGAATGTTTAGTCGTCTTCAGGGGTATCTATGGCTGAGATGTTTAAGACCCTCGCCTCCTGGCTCACCACCTCGGGGATCAAAATCATCGGGATCCTCATTGCGCTTGCCATCCTCTCCCAGATGTCCCGGTGGATTGCCAAATGGATGGAGAAGATTGTCTATGAGAAGGATCCTCTTCAGGCCTCAGAGGCCAAGAAGAGGGCGAATACCCTTGGCAATATTCTCCGGCACGCCTTCCTCATCGTCCTCACGTTTGTTGCGGTTCTCATGATTCTTGGAGAATTGGGGATTCAACTCGGTCCCCTGCTCGCCACTGCTGGCATCGGAGCGCTGGCCGTTGGGTTCGGTGCTCAGAGCCTGGTGAAGGACGTGATCAGCGGATTTTTCATCATCCTTGAGAATCAATACCGAATCGGCGATGCCATCGAAGTGGCAGGCGTATCAGGTCTGGTCGAGTCAGTGAGTTTGAGGAAGACCGTGCTGAGAGATCTTCAGGGAAAGGTTCACACCATCCCGAATGGTGAGATCAAAGTGGTAAGCAATCTCTCAAAGGAGTGGTCCCGCTCGGTACTCGACCTCGGAATCAACTATGGTGAAGATATTGGCCAGATCCACGAACTCCTGGTGCAGATTGGAAAGGAATTGGAGTCAGAGGAACCTTTTAAGACCGCCATCCTCGAACCCCTTCAGATCCTGGGGGTTGAAAAATTTGATGAGTCCCAGATAATCATACGGATGATGGTAAAAACCGTTCCCCTGAAACAGTGGGACGTGGGAAGGGAGTTGCGAAGAAGGATCAAGATCCGGTTTGATGAAAAAGGGATCCAACTCCCCTACCCCCATCGCGTCCTTCTCTGGGGAGAACCTTTTTCAAGAATCAATGAAAAATGAAAATTGTAAAATGCAAAGTGCAAAGCATTCTAAAAATTTTTGCTTTGCCATGAGGTTTCCATGATGACTCAACCTTTACGCGTTCTATTTGCGACACCAGAGGCGGTCCCCTTTGCCAAGACCGGGGGATTGGCAGATGTGGCAGGTGCCCTTCCAAAATTCCTCCGGCCCCTCGGCTGTGAAGTGATTCTGGTCATGCCTTACTACCGGATGGTCAAGCAATCCGGGCTTCCGATTCAGTATCTCGGCGAAAGCCTGGAGGTTCCTCTCAGGGACGAAACCCTTCGAGCAGAGGTCTATCAGGGAAAACTGGATAAAGATATTCCGGTCTATTTCATCGGCAGGGATGAGTTTTTCGACAGGGAATATCTCTACAGCACGCCCAAGGGAGATTACTTTGACAATGCAGAGCGTTTTATCTTCTTCACCCGGGCAGTCCTCCACTTTGCCCGGCACATCCAGTTTTCACCCGATGTCATCCACCATCATGAGTGGCAAACCGGACTGATCCCGGCTTATCTCCGGTCGATTTACAGCAACGATCCCTTCTTCGCCAGCACGGCAACGCTTTTCACCATTCATAACATCGCTTATCAGGGCCTTTTCAAAAAGGAGAAACTCTCCCTCACCAGCCTTCCTCTGGAGATGTATAATCCCGAGGGCATCGAATTCTGGGAGAGGATCAATCTGATGAAAGCGGGGATCGTCTATGCTGATGCCATCAACACGGTGAGTCAGAGATATAGCGAAGAGGTTCAGAGTCCCGAATACGGTTATGGACTGGAAGGAATCTTAAGAAAACGGCGGGACGATCTCTATGGGATTCTCAATGGAGTCGACTACCAGGACTGGGACCCCTCGCACGATTCCCACCTCCTCGCCCGTTATGATTTGAAAGATCCCTCGGGAAAATGGGAATGTAAAAAAGATCTGCTGAAAGAATTCGGCCTTCCTCCCTCTCTCGAAAAGGTCCCTCTCTTCGGGATGATTTCAAGACTGGCCGATCAGAAAGGGTTTGACCTCCTCGCAGAGATCATCGATCAGTTCTTTACACTCGACATTGGATTTGTCCTTCTGGGAACCGGTGAGCAGAAATATCACGACCTCTTCATGCAGGTGGTCAAAAAGTATCCTCAAAAAGCTGGAATCCGAATTGCTTACGATGACCGGCTGGCTCACAAGATCGAAGCTGGAGCAGATCTCTTTCTCATGCCATCAAAATACGAGCCCTGCGGTCTCAATCAGATTTACAGTTTGAAGTACGGGACCATTCCAGTGGTCCGGGCAACCGGCGGGCTCGATGACACGATCACTCACTACGACCCTGCCAAAGGAACAGGAAATGGTTTTAAATTCACTCGATACGATGCTAAGGACTTTCTTACCCAGATCAAAGCAGCCATAAGCTTCTATGCTCAACCCGAGCATTGGACAAAACTCATCCGGAATGCAATGGCTTCTGATTTCTCCTGGGACCGATCAGCAGAAGCCTATCTCCAGCTCTACAGGAAGGCCATCGAAAAGAAAAGAGGGAAACTGTAAATTGCAAATTGAAAACCGCAAATTGAAAATCAAAAAAACGGAAAAGTTAGCCCTCGCCCTCCTGACGGGATGCATCCTCTCGTTCTCCATTTTCTTGCTCCCAACCCTTCTCGATGCTCAACCTGCTCCTTTTAAAGAAAAAAATTTCCCCAGACTCATCGAAACATCGGAATTAGCTCCTCTCCTGAATCATGCTTCTGTTCGCATCATCGATATGCGAAGCTCTCTTTCGGATTATCTAAAAGGTCATATTCCGAACAGCGTCTATCTCCCTGTTGAAACCCTCCATGTTCCGAGATATGGAATTCCTGCCCAGAGTCCGGACCGGAGTTTCCTGGAAGAATTGATCCGGGACCATCTCGGTATTTCTAACCCCATGTGGGTCGTTCTCTATTCCGAGAGATCGAACCCCAATGCCACCTTTCTCGCATGGACATTCGACCATCTAAGCCATAAAAAGGTTGCGGTCGTCAATGGAGGATGGGAAAAATGGGTTGCGGAGAAACTTCCTACCACCCAGCGCTACCCCTCTCTCTCCCTCGGGAAATTCTTCGGTAAAGTGACGCCCATGAACTTGGCAGAAAAAAAATGGATCCTGGACCACCTCTCCTCAAAAGGGTTAGTCATCGTTGATGCCCGGTCTCCCAAACAGTATAGTGGCGAAGAGGGGGAGGAGATCCGCAGGGGTCACATCCCTGGAGCGAAGAATCTTTTCTGGGAAACGCTACTCGAAGGGGATGAGGTCAGGGTCTGGAGAAAGAGAGAGGATCTCGAGAAACTCTTTACAGAATCGGGAGTCACAAAAGATAAAGAGGTTATTGTTTATGGTCGTACCGGAAGGGATGCGAGCCATCTCTACTTCACGCTTAAATACATCCTCGGTTTTCCCAATATTCGTCTCTACCGGGGATCCTGGATCGAATGGTCCGCTGATCCCAATCTGCCTGTCAAAACTGGTGCGGACCCTTAATGTCCCTTTCGTCTCTGGCATAGAATTTGCTGGATATTGAAATCTACCGGTTAATTTATGTTAAATGGTGACAAACCTATTTAAATGGAGGAATAAGGACAGTCCCAATTTTGGACATCTCCCTCCAAATCAGTAAAAAAATTTATCAGCGTTTTTGGGGGCTGTCCAGAAATCTGAGAATTTTAACTTGACAAGATTCAAAGAAATATGCCATTTTTTTAAATAATTTTGTCCAAGTGAACCCCGTTAGAAGAGCTTCGCCCTACTAACGGGAAGGCTTACTCGGGCATTAAACCCCGTGTTCGCTAATAAGGTGATGGACTCATCCCCGCTGCAAGCAACGGGGCTTTCTAACGGGGTGAAGATCTTCTCGGTTGTCAGGAAGGGCTTTCAATCATGTACAGAATTCTTTGTGTGGGGCTGATCTTATTTTTCTCCTCAGCGTGCCTCCCCGGTATTCACTCTGTTTCTCCAAAGAACGATTTTGATGGACCATCCAAGAACGTGAACGTGGCGGAACCTTCTCTCTTCACCCAGTCCGAACTTGAAAAAATCTTTCCTGATCAACCGTTTTCACCCCGCATCGATCATCCCGTCTCCACGCCGCCCCCTGATTCAGTTTCTGAAAATCGACTCTCCATGAAGAGTTTGGATCTCCCCATTAGCGATGAATCAAGTGATGATTTCAATCTTGTAAGCCTCTCCGGAGGCTCAAATGGCAGGAAAAAAGAGTTTGATATCCCCATCGTCATCAATGAAAAAGTGGAGCGTTTTATTCACTATTTTCAAACCTCAGGACGAAAAAGCTTTTCCAACTGGCTCGCCCGGTCCGAAAAATATATTCCCTTCATGAGAGAGGTTTTAAAAGAAAAGGGCCTCCCAGAAGACCTGGTCTATCTTGCCATGATCGAAAGCGGCTTCAACCCCTACGCCTACTCAAGGGCCAAAGCCACCGGGCCCTGGCAGTTCATCTACTGGACCGGGAAAAGGTATGGCCTGAAGGCAAACTGGTGGGTAGATGAGAGGAGAGATCCAGAGAAATCAACCATTGCAGCGGCCGGATATCTTAAGGACCTTTACGATATGTTCGAATGCTGGTATCTCGCTGCTGCCGGTTACAATGCAGGCGAGAACAAGATCGCCAATGGCATGAAACGCTATAGGACAGAAGATTTTTGGGAACTGACCAAATATCGTTATCTGAAACAGGAGACCAAACATTATGTCCCCCAGATGATCGCCGCAGCGCTCCTTGCCAAAGATCCTGAAAAATATGGCTTTGTTGACATCGAATATGAAGAACCTCTTCAATATGATAAGGTCATGGTTCCCCCTGGCATAGACCTTCGACTCATTGCAATGGCCTGCGAGATTACGGTAGAGGAGTTGAAAGAACTCAACCCCGAATTGCGGAGATGGTGTACTCCCCCGGATGCCCCCGAATATGAGATCAAAATCCCTTTTGGAAAGAGTGATCTGTTCCGGAAGAATTTTGAATCTCTCCGCCCCGGAGCAGCGGGATCATTTAAAACCCACATCGTGAGGAAGGGAGATACCCTCCAGCAGATTGCCCGCCTTTACCGCACCGAATTGGAACCCATCCTGGAGATTAACCGCCTGGAGAAGAAAAGCCGCCTGACCGTGGGTACGAATCTCCTCATCCCCATCCCGAAAGAGGCGCAAACCAAAGCCTCAAAGCCAGCCGGCGGTAAGGGAAATCAAGAGATCATCTATGTGGTGAAGACAGGGGATTCCCTATGGAGTATTTCCAATAAATACAGGGTGAGCATCTCAGAGATCAAGAGCTGGAACAATCTTGATGGGAACGATCGAATCTACCCCTCGGATAGACTCAAATTGAAAGTGGCAGAACCAAAATCTTAAGCCTTTTATTCATCCTCCGTTCACAGGCCCTCCCACCCTTCTCAACCACAAAGTCCATTTCAGTAATATTAACCTTAACATTGATAATGATTAAAAGGCACCTCCTTGAAGCGAAGCAGAAACAAATCTGATATGCTTCAGGGAAAGAATCTCAATCTTAGCCCAGGAGGTGCCGTATGGAATTGTACTGTGGAATGGATTTGCA
>VGRY01000043.1 GCA_016875195.1 Deltaproteobacteria bacterium | reverse complement strand
ATGGTGCAGATGGCAACCTCGGGGCTTGTCCAGATAACATGTCTTTCTCGATTCGAGGTAGTTAAAAATGCTGTTACCTCGTTACAGGATAACTTTTTCTCTTGACAAGGTGCCTTTTAATGGGTGCAAAAATTCAGTCAAAACGGACATGGGGGAACCGTTCGTAAAGGTTTCGGGGCGAACCTTTCAGCGAATAAGCACACACATCCCAAGTCCTTGCGGGAGTTCACCTCAGGCGAGGTTGACCGTTTCCCCTAACATGTCAACTTAATCGCCGTCAGAAGCCTTGAAGAGCGGTTTACCCGTGGCCGTTTTTGCAACTGCAAGGTTTATTTAATGCGTTTGTATTACTTCAATTTCAGAAGTCGTCTCGCATTCCCCTCGTAGATCGCCCTGCGATCCTCCGGGCTGATATCCAGACTGTCGATCAGTTCGATGGTCCATCGGATATAGGCCGAGCCTCTCTCCGGGTCGAAGGGCGAATCCGAGGCAAAGAGCACCCGCTCCGGACCAAAAAATTTCAGTCCGCACATCGTCGCTTCCTTGGCCCCAAAAAGCGCTGTGTCCGCATAGAAGAGCTTGAAGTAATCCAGGTGGGGCCTCTTCAGCTTTTTCAATATGAGTGTGTAATCCTCATCCGACGTCCGGGTGCCCAGCTGATCCCAGCCCGGCCCTACCCTTCCTTCAAAATAGGGGACCATTCCTCCAAGATGATGGGTAATGATTTTAATATCAGGATGCTTATCAAAGAGCCCTGCGAAAACCAGATGAGCCATCGCCACACTCGTCTCATAAGGCCAGCCGAACGTCCACCAGATTTCATAATGGCTTTTCGGTTCGCTCTTATAATCGGGAAAATCTGCTCCCCTTGCTGGATGCATCCAGATGGGTCGATCCAGCTCAGCCATCAGATCAAAAAGCGGCATGGTCTCGGGCTTATCCAGGGGACGACCGGAAACATTGGTAAATATTTGAACCCCAACTGCTCCAAGCTCTTTGATTGCGCGTCTTGCCTCAAT
Organism: Deltaproteobacteria bacterium; assembly: GCA_016875195.1. Lineage (GTDB taxonomy): Bacteria > Desulfobacterota > BSN033 > BSN033 > UBA1163 > RBG-16-49-23. The sequence goes on along the minus strand of VGRY01000043.1, from coordinate 35,526 downwards.
CAACAATCCCAACGGATCATTCATCGGGAGTGAAGCAATGAATCCAGGAAAACGGTCCGGATATTTTTGCACCAATTCAGCCATCCCATCATTGCCGAGTTTTGCCAGCTCTGTGGAAAGAGGTGGGGAAGCTAACGATTCAAGGGGTGGGTTAGGCAAACAGATAATCTGAACATAATCTTTGAACCGATCCATAATCCTGAACCGTTCATCAAGGTCTACGATGCACGGGATATTTCGCACCCGTTTGTTGATGTCTTTCGCATTGGGAGCGACTTGGAGCATTTTTTCATAAAAGGCCTTGGGAAAAATGTGGTTAAAGATATCGATTTTCATTGAGATGCTCCTTTCATTTTTTCTCTTTTTTTGAAGGAATTCCAAAGCTACTCCATCTTTTCTCCACTGCCTTCATCGTCTCTTGAGAAGGATAGGCTACGGGCGGAAATCTTTTATTCCCCCATTCGGGCCTGGGTTGCCATTCATAGGGTTTGACCGCTTCGACGATGAAGCTGTCTCCAAACCCCTGAAGTTCAGGAAGCTGTGAAGGATCCATGAAAGCTCCCTTCCCTCTCTGTAAAATCGTGACTCCTCTGGATGCTTGAAGCCTCGATACCATGGACCACCAGATTTCATCCAGATTAAAGGGATCGACGTCTTCATCAACGATGATCACGTTTTTTAAAAAAGCTCCAAGTTTGCTTCCCAGAAGGCCGTGGGCAATCGTCCGAGAATGCGCAGGATAACGTTGGTTCACTGAAACAACAGCCATCCCCCACCCGCCTGAGACAGCCGGATAATGGACCCCCCGGATGCCGGCAATCCCGAGAGTCTCTTCCAAAAAAATGTGAGCCAGAGCGCTTAACGCCACTGAGGCACAGAGATGGTCTTCATTAACAGGCTTCCCTTCAAGCGTGCCCCTGAAGATAGGATCATTCCTGTGGGTGACGCACTGAACATGGATCACAGGCCTCGGACTGGATTTCCCCCCATAATGGCCAGTCCACTCGCCAAAGGGACCTTCCGTCCTTCTCTCTTCAGGGGGAATCTCTCCTTCAATGACAATTTCGGAGTAAGCTGGGACTTCTAAATCATTCGTCTCACACTTCACCAATTCTACCGCTTCACCGCTTAGCCCTCCTGCGTAATCGTATTCGTCTGTCTGAGAAGGGAGCGGCGTTAAAAAGATGAAAGGCAACAAAGGAGCCATTCCGATCACAATCGCAACAGGCATGGCCTTTTTCATCTTCCGGTACTTCTCATAATGGAGGCCGATATGTTGATCGCGGGCGATCAGGATTCCGAGGGTCTTTTCATCGTGGATCATAACCCGGTACATCCCTGCATTGGTCCAGCCTGTTTCCGGGTCTTGAGTGATGACCCCATGCCATGTCCCGATGTATCTTCCTCCGTCTCCTGCCTGCCATAACGGGACAGGAAATCTCAGAAGATTCACCTGATCCCCAACAAGAATATTTTCTTTACAAGCGCCGGTTGCTGATTTTCTGGGTTTGATGGGTACGTTGATCTTTTTCCTGAATTCGGAAATGATCCCTTCCAGAGGTTCATGGGGAGGAAGGCCCAATGCGAGGGACACTCTCGAATAGGTTGAAACTCCGCATGTGAAAAGAGGGGTTGAATAATCTTTGATGTTCTTGAAAAGGAGCGCCGGCCCTTGCTGGCCGAGATTTTTTCTTACGATCCCTCCGATCTCATACCGCCAATCCACTTCGGCAGGGATTTCAGCCAGTTCCCCCTTTGCTCTTAATTGCTTGATAAATTCCCTCAAATCTCTAAAAGGCATAGGCGCCGAGCCCTTTCAGGGGAGTGAACCGCTTCTTTTTTTAATAACCCGGGTCCTTTTCCATTCCCACAGGAGGATGGGAACGCCGATTGCCAAACCGATCAGATCGCTCCTCCACCCCGGGATCAGACATCCCAACCCTCCGAGGATGAGGAGGGTTCTCTTAACCCAATTCAATTTTTGAAACAAGAATCCTTCAATTCCAATGGCCAACAAACTGATGCCGATCATCGCTGTAATAACGGCATGAATAATGTCAAAAATATCTCCTTGCAGCAGCAGAGATGGATGATAGGCAAACAGGAATGGAACGATGTAAGCCGCAATGCCCAATTTGATGGCCTGATAGGCGGTTTTCATCATATCCGCACCGGCCAGAGAAGCGGCCGCATAGACGGCCAGGCAGATCGGAGGAGTCAGGAACGACATCACGGCGAAGTAGAAAACAAACAGATGAGCATTCAACGGAGCTACCCCTAACTGAATAAGTGCAGGAGCGATCAGGATGATCATTAGGAGGTAGGCCGCTGTGACAGTCATACCCATTCCGAGAATAATTGCTCCCGCAGCTCCCAGAATCAGAAGAAGGAGGGTGCTTTCTCCAGCAAGGCTTACGAGGGCTTGTGAAAACGTAAACCCCAGGCCCGTGAGCGAAACGATTCCGATGATCAGCCCTGCCGCACAGCAGACAACCCCGACCTCAAGCATCCCTTCGCCGGTCTCTTTAAGTATTTTGATCACCTTTTTTAGACCGATGCGATCTTGTTTTCGAAAACAGCAGACGAGAAAAACCGAGGCTGTTGCGTACAGGCCTGCCCTGTCGGCCTCGATCATCTGTATGAAGAGGGTATAAATTAAGATCGAGAGGGGAATCAAAAAAAGCCACCCCTTACGTAATACCGCTAAAAGTCTCGGAAGTGCCTCTGAGGGAAGTCCCTTCAATCCGTTCTTGGCCGCCTCCAGGTCCACCTGGATGAAAACAGCCATATAATAGAGGACCGCAGGGATAGCCGCTGAAAGGGCTACCTTCACATAAGGTATACCCAGAAAAGTTGCCATCAGAAAGGCAGCGGCTCCCATAATGGGGGGCATGATCTGCCCTCCGCTCGATGCCGTCGCCTCGACCGCTCCCGCGAAATAAGGGGGGTACCCGGTCTTTTTCATCAATGGAATGGTGACCGATCCCGTCGTTACGACATTGGCCACAGCGCTTCCTGACATCGTTCCAAAAAGCGAACTTGCTAACACTGCGACCTTTGCAGGCCCTCCTCTGAAGCGACCCATCAGGGCCATGGCTGAGTCTGTGAAGAATTCACCCCCTCCAGTCCGGAAGAGCGCCTGTCCGAAGAAGACAAAAGCAAAGACGATCGTCGCCGCAACCTCGATGGCAATCCCAAGAATCCCCTGAGGATCGAGGTAGAGAAAGGTGGCAAGACGGGACCATGTCACCCCTTTACCGTAGAGTCTTCCGGGAAAGAGGAAGGTGAACAACGCATAGAAAATGAAAATAAAGACAATCGACAGGAAGGGCCAGCCCAGAACCCGGCGGGAAGCCTCCAAAACAAGGACAATAGCAATCGTCCCGAGAACGATCCTGGATGGAACGAGGAGTCCGAGTTCCACCACAATCTCTTTGTAGTAGAAGGCAAGATAGGCCCCGACAACCAAACTCAGAAAAGAACAGACTAAATCGTACCATGGCAGTTGATCCTTGGGCGCCCCTTTTCTCGTTGGGACAAGGATAAATACGAGGGCCATGATCAACCCAAAAAAGATGGCGAAGTATTGTTGGATGAAAAAAGTCAAACCTAAATATAAAGGAAGGTTTAAAATAGAGACCACGCCGATGAGAGGTATGGAGACCAACAACATGTCTTCCCAGTAACCCAATATTCCACTGAGCCTTCTAAATCTCGATTCTTCTCCGGTGTCGGTCATTTCAAACCTTCCTCTGAGACCTTATTTCTTCTTTGATGAGAGGGCTTCCTGCAGCTTCGCCATCTCATCGGTCCAGACTCTTTTTTCCTTGTAGAATTTGATCACCCCGGGATGATACGGAATCAGGGCCTCGTTTGTCACAAACTTATCAGTGGTCCAATCTTTAAGAAGCACATGGATGGCGCCCAGATCTTTATAATTTTCCCATAAAACCTTTGCAACCTGATAAGCAGCCTCATCGGGAAGATCCTCACGCGCGATCACGTAGATGTCGTAAGCCCAGAGATATTGTTCCTTCTCCACTCCTGTCCTGCCAGGTCCGGGAGTAACTTTCTCAGGATAACCCGGAAACTTGGCTTTCACCCTGCTGATAGCCTCCGGAGAAGGATCAACGGGAAGGATTCTGGCCCCTTTCTTGGCGTGGAGTTCCTCAATAATGGGCATACCTATGGCACAGGTTGCAGAAGCATCCGATCGGCCGTCGATCACCACCTTCACCCCCTCGGCTACGGAGCTGACAGGAATCGGGGTAATCTCCGACCACTTCACGCCTCCATTGAGCAGTAAGGCTTCCGTTTGTAACTGAAGAGATGGCGTGGGAAGATTCCCTGCGACTCGCTTTCCCTTCAGGTCCGAATACTTATAGATTCCCGAGTCTGCGGCTACGGCCAATCCAATGGCATTATTCACGCTGATCGCGATGAGACGAACCGGGAAACCTTTTCCCCCGGACAGTTTGCTATAAGTTGATTCTCCAAGATACCCTTTCTCGGCATCCCAGCAGTTCAGTACTCCGAGATCAATCTCTTGTGTCTTAATGAGGGGGTACCATGCAGAAGGGCCTGCCATGGGTTTGACAGTTGTTTTCATGGGCGTTTGTTTTCCAACAACTGTTGCCACCGCGGTTCCAACCACATTGAAGAAAGAGCCGACGGGATGGGTCCCGATATTGAGGATGGGTGGGAGTTGTTGCGCAGGGATAGTAGGGATGCTCCAGGCCAATAAAATTCCGAAAATTAACGTGAAAGCTAAAAATATTTTCATCATCGTTCCCTCCTTTCTTGTACTTTGGTAAAATGTTTTTTTAACAAAAGATTAAGTGTTCTTGTCTTTCCGCCTGTCCACAAATCGTTTTGCCTTGAAGTCAAATTTAGGAAGGCTCCCTGCCGGAACGATCTTGACTTCCATTCTAAGGTTGAGCTTGCTTTTTATTTCATCCTGAATGGTCCTTTGAATCACCCCTCCTTTCCCTTTTTCTTTTGTTTCAAGTTTGATGGCCACTTCATCAATCCCTGCCTCTTTAAACACTTCAATTTGGTAATCATCCCCGGGTTGAATATGGCTTTCCACAATATTGGCAAGGACATTGGGAAAGACGTTCACCCCGCGAATAATCAGCATCTCGTCCTTCCTGCCTAAAACTCCGCTGTGAAGGACTCGAAACGTCCTTCCGCAGGGGCAGATTCCTTTCTTCACTTTGACCAGATCGCCCGATCGATACCGGATGGCGGGCATGCATGATCTCCCCAGATTGGTAAGAACCAACTCTCCAATCTCACCTTCTTGGACCGGAAGCTCGGTCTCAGGATTCACGACTTCAGCAATAAATTCGCTCTCGATGATGTGGACGCCATCCAACTCTTCCGTGCATTGAAATCCCCAGGTTCCTACCTCTGTGAGCCCAATATAATCGAAACATTTTGCATTCCAAAGCCGCTCTAACTTTTCCCTGATCCCGGGAACGAGCGCACCAGGTTCGCCGGAAAGCATCAGGATGCGCACACTGGAGTTGGCAATATCGATATTGTTTTCGTTTGCGGTATCTATCAGGCGAAGGGCGTGGCTCGGTGTCGTGGGAATAACCGTTGCCTGATTATCAATAATGCACTGTAGTCGTTGCAGGGTATTCCAACCTCCAGTGGGGATGATGAGATTTCCTAATTGGTAAGCCCCCTCGTACATGATCCAGAAAGCGGTGTAGGGTCCAAAATTAAAGGGAAAAAGGATCCGGTCCCCTTTTCTCACCCCTGCCCCTTTTAAGATATGGCAGGCGACTTTCCCTCGCCACCGCCAGCTCTCTTGGGTATCGAGAAACTTTAAAGGCTTTCCGGTTGTCCCGGAGGTTTGATGATATTGTACGTAGTTTTCTAAGGGTTCGGTGAGATTACTCCCAAACGTGGGATGTTCCTCTTGATCCTTTTCAAATTCTTTCTTGACGGTGAAGGGTAACTGGTGTAGGTCCTCGACAGACCGAACGTCGGAAAGGGCGATGCCGGCTGTTTTAAACTTGTTTTGATAAAACGGGTTGGAAGCAAAGACCTTTTTCAGCATAGCATCCAGTTTTTTAGACTGAAGCCTTGCCAGCTTATCCCGGCTTGCCGTCTCTACCTGTTGATCAAAATATTCAACCACTCCCATTCCCTTCCCCCTTGGTCACCCCTTCTTCATTTCCCTCTTTGCCATGACCTCGAGCAAATCCTCCCAGGGCCTACCTGGAATAAATTCCTCCAGCTCCTTTTCAATCACTAAGTACCAGGGGGTCAATGCTTTTTCGCCGGATTCCCCTCGAATCCAGAGGGTATCAGGGTTCTTCAGGGTTCTTTTCGATTTTGCAACGGTTGCATAGACATGCTTCGTATTGTACTTGGTTTTGCCTGGAGACAGGTCTTTAATGAAGAGCTCCCTCTTCCCTTCCTTCATATCCGAAAACCTCCTCACGAACGTCTGCCATTCCTTCATAGCGCTTATCCTCCCCATTTTTTCTTTCTGTTTTTAGGTATCTATATTTTAATGCCGTAGCTTTCCCAGTTCTTGTTTACCTTATCAATCGTCTCTTTGGTGTAGATGGATTTGAACGAGGCTTTGATGGGGACAATCTCCTTCTCCCACTCCGGAGGCCATGTGCTGTCAAAGGCCACAGAGACCCCTTTCAACTTCTTCCTCTCCTCGGGGCTGTAGAACGGTGTTAATGAATTTGACCTGCCCTCGTACCACTCATACAGAATACCTCTTCCGGGATGGCATCGTGTGGCAAAGCAGTGCAGCACCTCGCCCATGTTGAAAACATCCACATCGGCATCTACGATGATATGTTTGTTGGTCATGATCCTTCTCAGGGTAAAATAGTCAAGGATCTTTCGAGCAATCTCCGTGCCGCCTTTTTTGACGCCGATCACGATTAAATGGGTGACCCCTTCAGGAGGGACGTACACATCCGTTACGGGGACACCATGCCTCAATAAGCCCTTTTTCATGGCCACGGCTGCGGTGAGAGAAGCCGCTATGGAGCTGTCATCAGGCGGTGTGCCGAGGCAGACCATGGTAACGATCGGTTGACTGCGATAGGTCACTGCCTTCACCTTGACGGCAACGCCCGCACACATGGTTCCGCTCCGGTAGCCGGGATACTCACCAAAAGGTCCATCCGGCGCGATCTTGTCCGGCATCAACTCACCTTCAATCACCATCTCTGCATGGGCCGGAACCAGGAGGTCTGATGTTTCGCACTTGACCAGTTCGACGGGTTCCCCTCTCAATCCGCCCACATGGTCGACCTCGTCCTCAAACGTCTTAATCCCTGCGGTTGCGACAATATGCGACAAAGGGTCAGTCCCAAGGACAACGGCGATGGGCATCGGTTTATTGTAAGGCAGATAGCTCTTCTTCATGATGAAGGCAAGCTGGCTTGTGCTCTGAGGCCATCCTGTCAGCCAGTTTTTGGTATGCACCATGAATCTGTACATGCCCCAGTTGGTCCAGTTTGTTTCGGGGTCTTTATTGATGACCACATCCCATGTGCCGATGTACCTGCCTCCGTCACCTTCGTGCACGATTGGGGCGGGAAATGCATTCAAATCAACTTTATTCCCCAGCATGATATTTTCCTTGCAGGGCGCATTGGTTTTTTTGGCAATTCTGGGAGGAATCTTGATGTCGATGCGTTCCTCATACTCCTTGTATATCTTTCGGATAGGCGTTTTCTTGGGTAGCATCATCGATAGGGCAACACGGCTCCACGTTCCGGAGGTGCCGTTGGAGATCCTGTATCCCTCAGGGTAGTCTTTAATCTTTTCGAATAGCAAGGCCGGGCCCTCATGCTCAAACGTTTTTCTGCTGATGGCTCCCGCCTCTCCATCCCAATCGACCTCTCTTTTGACTCGTGCAAGCTCGTTCTCTCTCTCAAGAACTTCGAAAAAATCTCTGTGATCATTAAAAACCATAGGGCACCCTCCTTATTTAGATTTCGATGTGACGATCTTTAAACCACTTTGTACCTGGATGATATCCTTCAGCATCAACTCATAAACTTTCTGGGAGTTTTTTTCTCTGAGAGCTTTTAATATTTTTTTGTGGTAGGCAACGGCCTGTCTGGAAATTTCGCTCCGCTTTTTCAAATCATTTGTTATCTCGAGGGTCAACTCTTTTACGACATCCAGCAGAGTCTTCATGGATAAGGCAATCACCTGATTTTTGGTGGCTGCAGCAATGAGTGAGTGAAACTCAATGTTCTGTGCCGGGGATGGAGCATTCGACTTGACGATCTTTGATGTCTCCTCAATATTTTTTTCCAGTTTCTCAAAATCCTCATCTGTAATTTTTTCGGTGGCTAATTTTGCGATATAGGGTTCTAACATGATTCTCGCTTCGGTCAACTCATTAATGGAGATTCTTTGCATTCGCAGGACGGAAGAGAAAGAGTCACTGATGGGCTTCGAATTGACTTCTGCTACGAATATGCCGGAGCCCGGTTTAATCGTTAAAAGCCCCGAGGTTTCCAGGATTTTGAGGGCTTCCCGGATCGAGATCCGGCTCGCCTGAAATTGTTCTACCAGCTCCCGCTCCGGAGGAAGCTTGTCCCCCGGCTTCATCGTCCCGCGGAGAATGGCATTCTTAACCTGCTGGGCGATGCGCTCTGAGATCTTTCTGCTTTTGATCGGTCGGAAGGGATTCATAAATTGGTATGACATCTGTCCTAATACCAATTTTAGAAACACTTGTCAATAAGAATAATTTCACAATTTAAATTGACAAACCCTTTCGTCATGAATAGAATGGAATTCCTCAATTGAAAACGAGGCGTTTGATGATCAAACCATGGTCGAAGATTCGAACCCAATCCACCCAATCCTATCGCGTTTTCTCCGTCCGGACAGATACGGTTCGTTCTCCGCGGACCAACCTCGAGCACGACTTCTATATTATTGAATCGAACGATTGGGTCAATATCATCCCTCTCACCGATGACCAACAGGTGGTCATGGTAAAACAGCACAGGCATGGCTCAAACGAGGTCACCCTTGAGATTCCCGGAGGCCTGGTGGATTCCGGGGATACTCCCGAAGGGGCCGCAGCCAGAGAATTATTGGAGGAAACAGGCCATGCGTCAAGTGCATGGATGAAACTCGGAGAGGTCAACCCGAATCCCGCCATCTTTAACAACCGCTGCCATACATTCCTAGCCAAAAATGTAAAGAAGATTCGTGAACCAAAACCTGATCAGACCGAAGATATTGAGGTTGTTCTGATTCCTCTCGCCGAGATTCCGGGATTGATCCGAAAGGGAACAATCGACCATGCCATTGTGATTACAGCATTCGCACATTATTTTCTCCGATACCCGGAAGGTTGACAATACCTTGACCCCCCTGAGCATCCTCCTTGTCCTGATTTCAGCCTTCATCCATTCTTCATGGAATTTCTTCACCAAGAAGGGAAACTGGCCGATCGAATTCTTCTTCTGGGTTTTTCTGTGTGGAACATTCCTCTATCTCCCTTATTTCTATTTCTCTGGACTTTTCCCAAGCCTTCTCTTCCAAGCCTCAGGGAAACTCTGGACACTCAGCATCATCTCAAGCCTGATCCAGACCTTCTATCTTATCTCTCTGATCAAAGCCTACCAGATGGGAGAACTCTCTTTGGTCTATCCCATCTCGCGCTCAGCGCCTCTGTTCACACAAGTCTGGGCAGTTCTATTGATCGGTGAAGTCCTCTCAATCACAGGAGTCGTTGGAATCGGTTTGGTGGTTACGGGAATCTTCATCATTTCAATGAGTGATTTTAGCTTCAGCTTGCACCTTGATCCCTCACGAAACGTTTCTTTGCAGCCCTTTCTCTTCGCCCTGATCGCCGCCCTCACAGGATCTGTTTATTCAGTCCTGGATAAAATCTGTGTCCAGATCACCCATCCCGTATTTTACTGCTGGCTCATCGACGTCTTAATGTGCATCGAAGTCGGACTCTACTCGCTCTTTCAAAAAAAGAACCTTCTTTTAAAGGTCTGGAGTGAATGGAAAAAGGAAATCTTTCTGATCACCCTTTTGCAAAATGCATCCTACCTTTTAGTCCTGATGGCGATGCAGATGAGCAAGGTGAGTTATGTGGTCGCCTTTCGCCAGGCAGGGGCTCTTTTAGGCGCGGTTATGGGAGTTGTCTTGTTGAAGGAAAGTCAATGGAAGATCCGCATCGCAGGGGCGATGGTTCTCACCCTCGGATTAATTCTCATTGGATTGGCAAAATGAACCGGTTATTTTAGAATGGTGATTTGAAATTCCCCTCCCCCACCCCTTTCCGGTGGCCACAGGCGTCACGCCTGTGCTACGGGGGGAAGGGGGAAAGGTTGAAACAGTTTGAACCCTATTCAAAAAAGCAGCAAAGCCCGCTCCCTTTTCTCCTTTTGCGCCTTCCATTTCCTGGATGATGGCTTTTCAGACTCCATCTATCTACTCCTCCCTTTCATTGCGACTGAATTGGGTCTCTCTTTCAGCCAGGTGGGTATGCTCAGGGGGATCTCTTCTGGCTGTATCGGTCTTTTTCAATTTCCACTGAGCCTCCTCGGAGAAAGGATTGGAGAAGTCATCGTGATTGCCCTTGGGACATTCGGCCTGGCAGGTGGATTCTTGCTCCTCGGTAAGTCTCACACTTTTTTAACCATTCTTTTCTCTCTCATGTTTGCAAAAGCGACAGGAGCAGGCCAGCATGGATTAAGTTCCTCGGTCCTCTCCAGGACCTTTGAGGTTTCGGGTCGCCGGGCAGCTATGGGGACTTATAATTTCTCAGGTGACCTGGGAAAAGTCTGCATTCCCTTCTTGCTGGCTCTGATGATCAACCTTTGGGGCTGGAGGCAAGCCATCTTTACCATCTCCCTTGGCGGGATGGCTGTGGGCGCATTTCTTTACATCCTGGTTTCCAAACAGAAGGAACATCCCCCTTCATTTCACACTACCCAAACGTTTAACTCTGAATCAACAGGATGGGGAATAAAGAATAGGAAAAAATTCCTTGCCCTGTTGACCATTGGAATGATTGATGTCGCAGCACGGTATTCCTTACTGACCTTTCTCCCTTTTCTTCTTTTGCAGAAGGGGATCCCCGTGACTCAATTTGGCTTTGCTCTTACGCTTCTCTTTGTGGGAGGTGCCGTGGGAAAATTTGCCTGCGGCGTTCTTGCGGAGTGGTTTGGAATCATTCCTATGGTGGTGGGCACAGAGATTTTAACAACTGCTGGGATTCTTTCCCTGACTGTGCTTCCTGCCTCATGGATCTGGTTCGTACTGCCGTTGGTGGGAATCGTCTTGAATGGGACGTCTTCTGTCCTTTATGCGACCGTGGCAGAGATGATCGCCCCAGCCTCTCGCTCTCGTGGGTATGGACTCTACTATGCCATCACATTAGGTTCGGGAGCCCTATCACCCCTGGCTTTCGGCCTGCTCACCGATTCGATGGGCCTCTCTTTCACCATTGTGATAACCGCCCTGATGTTAGTGATTACCCTTCCCCTGAGTCGGTATCTATCGCCTAAGTCAACATAATAAAAACTAACCCCCTTCATCCCCCAATCTAACGCCCCCTCCACTCTCCCCCTCTTAAATTAAGAGGGGGAAGGGGGAGTTATGTGGGCGAACGCGGGGCCGTAGGTTCTGAAGCACATTACCATTATCTTAATCTCTATAATCCATCGAAGGCAATTAGTAACAAGTTGTTTTAGAATCTACGTTGTCCCCTTGTTTGTAGTGAAGATAGGGATTATATTTGGCTTGACAACCTTTTGATTATTTAATAAAAATGTATTACGTTATTAACAGATTGAGGTCCGCTTGAAAATAGAAAAAATCTCTTGGGATCAGGAAACAGTTGACCACATTTCAAATCACCTGGTTTCGCCGGAAGAGGTTGAGGAAGTATTATTTAATGATGTGAACACCCCTCTGATAATGCGAGGGAAGGAAGGCAAATATCTTACTTATGGAAAAACTTATGGAGGACGACTATTGTTTATCGTTTGGGCCTCAAAATATAAAAAAACAAAAATCATTACTGCCAGAGATATGGCTGAAAAGGAAAAAAGTTTTTATAGAAGGAGAAAAGGATGAAAGTGCCAAAATTTAAAAATTTAAAAGAGGAGAGGGAATTTTGGGACACCCATGATTCAACGGATTATCACGATAACTTCAAGATAACTCAAAATGTGGTTTTCGTTCGACCCAAGAAAGAAGTTATCTCGCTACGTCTCGAGCCTAAGTTCATAAGGAGATTAAGGGAGCTTGCCGATAAAGAAGGGTTACCTCCTACGACTTATGCCAGGATGTTAATTGTTAAGAGTATTCAAGCCCATACAAAATAAATCTATCGTCGAGAATCCATCCTGCTATCCGCATCTGTGTTTGTTGCTTTATCTCCCTTCGATATTCCATGCCCCGTGCAGTGCAGAGCAAATTTGAAGGATGGGAAGTAGGTTCTGAATCACATTACCATTATCCTAATTTCTACAATCCATCGAAGGCAATTAGTAACAAGTTGTTTTAGAACCAACGTCCCCTTGTTCTGGTGTGAATTCAATTTGATAGCAAGACCCCCAATTGCGTTAGAGGGCACGAGGGGTCAATAAAGAAAAATAGGAAATTAGTTATGCCTGACCCCAATTCCTTTTCCCTCTGAAGAGGGAGGGAATTCTTTAGAAAATTTCACCACATCAAGAAACAGAATTGATCTTCTCGTGGATGAAGATCTTTCTCTTCTCAAGTTCTTTAAAAACTTCTGATGGATCAAAGGCGAGTTCTGGGATGATTACCCCTTTGGTACTGACTTTACCAGAAGCTAGGATCTGGGTCCCAATGGCCATGGGGATGCCCACGCAACGAGTATAAGCCCTCAGTTTTTCCCACCCTTTCACTGATCCGTCTGATGCAGGATGGGTATGGGTCAGGATGTGCTGAACTTTCTTCCCGCCTCTTGTGCCAATCACTTCCACATGCAAGGAGTATCCATAGAGGTCAGTCGTCTGTCCTTCGGGAGCCTGCATCAAATAATTCCCAATGGCATCCATAATGCCTATGTCCACATTCCCTACATTCACCCTGTCGTTTCGCATGAAGCCCCAATCATAAAGAGCCTTGATCAACTGCATATTCTTGGGAGGCCACGTCCCTCGAACTTCAATCAACTTCACCCCTTTATTGGCAAGGTACTGGGCAGCGGTCTTCGTCTCTGCGTGAGGGATAATATATTGGGGATGAGTCCCATAGGGTTGAGGGAGTTCGATATCTCTCGGTCTTGCAAAAGGTGGGACTTGAATAAACTTACCATCTTCATAAACCACACGGCCGGGAAGTTGTGGATCATACTCATAAGTCGTCGTCTCTGTGATCGAGGCTGAAAAAGCAATGGGCCGAAAGGCGCCATGGCTCACACGAACGATCTCTACCGTCTCCATCTGATCAGCAGCATACTTCACCATCATATCTGTGGTACCCGGGGTCATCCCAAACCCAGGGACATGGGTCTTCCCATGATCTTTAAAGAGTTGATCGTATTGATACTCATCTCCAAAACCATTGAGATTGATCCCGTGGCACCCAGCTTCAGCAATGCACGCCGTTGATAGGTCATTGAGGGAGATGGTGGTTCCATCCATGACAATGTCATAGCCCTGCATCAATGTCACGGTTTCCTTCTTCTCCTTGGCATTGACTTTCTTAAAATCGACCCTCGGGTCGTTGAGCCATTGCATTACTTCCCGGCCGGCTTTCTCATTGAAATCACCGATCGTGATCTTCTCAAATTTTGAAAATTCGATGAGATCCAGGGCTGCTTCACGACATATCTTACCCGCTCCTCCCAAACATAAAACTTTCATTGTTACGGAATTCCTTTCTGGGGTGAAGTTAATGATCAGTCAAAATTGTATAGACACGGAAGATAAATCTTTCCTTTGTTCTTTTTGCTAAAGGAAAGAATGCCCCCACTTATAACCCCCCTCAATTCCCCCCTTAAACTAAGGGGGGAGGAAAAGGGGTTACAGGAGATTTTCTCAAGAGTATGTCTTTATAATTATGGACTCCTTAGTAAGCTTGAACTTACTGCCTCATTAAGACATGGATGTTCTCGGGAATGGATAAGTAGATTTTTTCGTTCGTTTTGAAAACTCCAGTCTCCCTGGGATTGGACTGGTCAATGATGATCTTCTCTCCCATCACCTGAACGGTATACTTGGCCAGGGAGCCAACATACATTCCGATCTCCACATTTCCTTGAAAGACGTTCAACTTTGTTGCCGGTTCGGATCGAGAAAGCTCAATGGTCTCTGGCCGAATCACCAACTTCACTTTTTCTCCTGCACTGAAGCTTCTCTCTGGGACGAATTGGATCTTTCCAATAGGAGTGGAGGCAATCGCCCGATTGAGCCCAATATCTAAGATGTCAACTACCCCGTCTAAAAAATTGACATATCCCACAAACGCCGCAATGAATTCATTGGTAGGATGTTCGTAGATTTCGATCGGAGGCCCGATCTGCTGAATCTCACCATCCCGGAGGACGACAATCCGGTCCGAGATGCTCATCGCTTCAAACTGGTCATGGGTGACGAAGATGGTCGTGATCTTCAATCGTTCCTGAAGCTTTCGGATTTCTCCTCGCATGATGAGCCTAAGGTTTGCATCCAAATTTGAAAGAGGCTCATCCAATAGCAAGACTTTCGGTTCAAGGCTCAGGGCACGGGCCACGGCCACTCGTTGTTGCTGGCCGCCGCTCAGTTTGTCGATCATCCTTTCTCCGAGTCCTTCCAATTTTACCAATTTAAGTAACTCCTCCACCCTCTCGTCAATCTTATTCTTTTTCCACTTCTTAATCTTCAAACCATAACTGATATTTTCGGAGACGGTCATATGAGGAAAGAGGGCATAATTCTGGAAACAGATGCGGGTATCTCTCAAATTGGGAGGAAGATGGTCAATTTTCTGATTATCGAGGATGACCCGTCCTGAATCGAGAGGTGTAAATCCTCCGATAATCCGCAACAGGGTCGTCTTCCCGCATCCGCTGGGACCTACGAAAGTCACCAGTTCACCCTTCTTGATATCTAAGGTGATCCCTTTTAAGACCTCGTTGTTGTCGTAGAATTTATGAATGTCCTCAAGAATGAGCATGGGGATGGAATTCATACGTTTTTAGAAACTCCCTTCTGTGTGGCTTGGAATCTGGACCTCTTGCTCAAGAAGTTGAGACCGATCATGCAGAGGATGACAATCAGAACGAGTTTCATCGTCGTCGCAGAAGCAAATCCGATCTCGCCATAGGCAGCGGCGTCGAAAATCTTCACCGCAGCCAGCTCATAGCCAGGGCTGACGAGAAAGACCACGGCGCTCAGGGAGACGATGGCGGTCATGAAGGTGTAAATAAATCCCGCAATAAAGGCAGGAAACATGATGGGTAACACAATCTTATAGAAGGTGGTCATGAAGTTTGCTCCCAGATCTGCTGACGCCTCCTCGATTTCAATATTGATCTGATGGAGCTTACTGATGCCCGCCTCTACACCAACCGCAAGAAAGCGGAAGACGCAATTGAGCGCGAGGATCATGATCCCCCCTGTCAATTTGATCGGAGGGGTATTAAAAGCGAGCAGATAACCAATGCCAATAACCGTTCCCGGAAGGGCAAAGCCTGAAAGGGAGACCATTTCAATAAAGGATCGGCCAAAAAATTTACCCCGGACGATGACATAGGAAAGAAGGATGCCGATGATGGCGCCGATGAAAGCGGCGATTAAAGAAACCTTGATGCTGTTATAGATCGCCCGATTCGAATCGAAATTCAAGATATGACTGAGCACAATCTCGTTCTTGACGCCGAGAAGCTGAGTAAACGAAGCAACCAATACGACTCCGAAAGAGACCGTGATCACCAGGGCGGCGATTCCGCTGATGATAAAAAAAGGAACCTTCACGAGGGGGGTGATTTTTCTTGGCTCAGAGGCTACCGGTTTTCCCCCGATCGTCGTAAATTTCTTCCCGGTCAGGAGGTAGTTATGGAGAAAGAAGATGACAATGCAGGGGATAATCAGGATGACCGACAGGACGCTTCCCATCTCAAAATCGGCCTCGCCGATGATCATCTGGTAAGTGTCAGGGGCAAGAAAGGGCGTCCTGCCTCCCAGGATGGCCGCATTTCCAAACTCGGCAATCGTCATGACAAAGACAAGAAGTCCTGCTTTTAATATGCCGGGGGCCAGGAGAGGAATGGTGATGGTCCGGATGATCTTTATTTCAGAAGCCCCCAGATCGTAAGCGCTCTCTTCCAGGTTCGGATTGAGTGACATGAGCGTATTTTCGATCATCAGATAGGCCAGTGGAATGAAGGCCAGGGTCTGGGCAATCACCACACCACTGAAACCATAGATGGACCAGTTCAACCCCAGGGCGTTGGTCAATACTCCGTTCCTGCCAAACAGGATGATCAGGGAAATGGCAAAAAGGTAGGGGGGGGCAATCAACGGCAACAGGGTGAGCAATTTGAGAGGTTTTCGCAGAGCCATCGGTCCCCGGGTGGAAAGATAAGCCATGCAGAAACCTACGATGAGACAGACGACCGTATTGATCACACCAAGCAACAGGGTATTGATGAGGGACCGGAAATAATATCCTTTGACAAAAAATTTGAGGTAATAGGCAAGCGTCCAGCCTTCTGGACCCTTGATGCTTTTGATCAGGACGGCAACGATGGGATAAAGGAGAAAGATGGCAAGCAGCAGAAAGAGAATGGCAGCCAGGATATGGACCAACTCCGCATTGATGAAGGTTTTGACTCTTCCCAAGAGATTTCTTTGTGGAAGGTTAAGAATCTCTGCCTCTGCCATCTCTCTCCTTAGTAAAATTGTTTATTTAAACTCAGTCCTGAATTTCTCCTTCCAGATGTCATTCCATTTTGGCCGCATGTCTGCCGCATAGCCGAGGTCCAGCTTGATATACTTTGGCGTCACGTCTCCGTAAAGGGCGTTGGGCGCCGGACGGGGGGTGACATAACCGATTCCAGCCATCAATTTGCTGAACTCCAGGGTTCCCATGACGTCAATGACCTTCTTGCAGGCATCCGCCATGGCTGTCCCCTTAAGAATGAAGACGAAGGTCCCATCGTAGCCGATGCCTTCCTCAGGAACCGTCCAGAGAAGTGGAAAACCTTTGTTCAACCTGTCTTTCACATTTTCATCCGAGGTGATTCCAAGCAGGAACTCCCCTCTTCCAACCAGGTCGGTCGGAGCATTTCCGCTCCGTGTATAGTGATGGATGTTCTTGTCCAGGGCCTGGAGGTACTTCCATCCCTCATCCTCGCCATAGAGGGCCAGGAAAGCGAAGCGGATCATATTGGCTGTTCCCGAACTCAAAGGAGAAGGCATCACAATCTGATCCTTCCATTTCGGATCCAGAAGCTCTTTCCAGCTCTTCGGCATGGCATAGCCCTTCTCTTTTAACTTGTCCCGGTTTCCAACCAAGACAAAGGAGAAATTGGAAATATTAAACCAGGCTTTGTCCTTATCGAGAAACTCACCGGAAACACCTCTCCAGGCCGGAGAATCGTAAGGCACCGACCAGCCGTTTTTCTTCGCCATAAAGGCAAGCGGCGATCCGCAGCCGCTGACCATATCGGCATTGAAGTTCGGCGCCTCGGATTTGACCTTTGCCTCAATCTCTCCAAAGGACTGGAAAGTCTGAAGGATGGAAATGCCCGTTTTCTCTTTGACAAAGTTTACGACTTTAACATTGTTCTCCGGCGAAAGCCCCATGTAGGCCCTGACGTTCTGTGCCTGGGCATCATTCATCATAAATGCTACAGAAAGAATCGCTATGAACACCGCTAAACTTAACTTTCCTTTCATACCTTTTTCCTCCTTTCAAATTTTAAATTTCCTCCGCTTTAAATGACTATTCCAACCACCTCCTTTCTGAAGCCATTCTAACAATATTGAAAAAAAAGTCAAAAAAAGTTCTACCGATAATCTATAATTAAAATCCGAAAACTGAACAATATCTTTGTCATGCTGAAATTTTTTCAGCATCTCTCATTTTTGATAACCTATAGATCCTGAACCGAGTTCAGGATGACGATTAGGGATGATGGTTTGCACCTTTATATTTTCTTTAGCACTTTACGGCTGATGTCTATTAATTTCTGGATATCTTCCTCTGTGTGGGCAAGAGAGAGATACATCTTGGTCCCCATGGGATTTAAAAAGATTCCCTTTTCAAACAACCCCAGGGCAAACCTTCTCCCTTTCTGCCGGTCAGCCCTGAAAGCCGCCCGGTAATCCGTCACGGGTTCTTCGGTAAAGAGAACCTGACAGAGAGGACCGTCCCCTAATACCTGACCGGGGATCTCCAGCTTTTGAAAGAGTGCTCGAAACTTCTCTCTTAGTTTCCGTCCGAGATGATGAAGCCTCTCATATGCTCCTGGCTTTCGAAGTTCTTTCAGGGTAGCTAAGCTGGCGGACACAGAAACAGGATTTCCTGCCAGGGTAGAGGCAAACCAGACATAGCCCTCTTTCCCCAGATTCGACTCAACACAGAGGTCGAGGATATCAGCTCTTCCGCAGACCACTCCGATGGGATATCCCCCTCCCATAGCCTTCCCAAAAGCAGCAATGTCCGGAACGACTCCATAATACTCCTGAGCTCCACCATAAGCAAGACGGAATCCTGTGACCACTTCATCGAAGATCAGAAGAATCTTCTTCTCTTTTGTGATCTGTCGGATGCCCTCTAAAAATCCTTTGACAGGAGGGGTGCACCGTTGAAGCGGTTCCATAATGACACACGCAATCTCATCCTCGTTCTGCTCGATAAGTTGTTGGGTAGTTTTAAGATCATTATAAGGCGCGATCAGTATCTCATCTTGAACCTGTCTCGAGATACCCGCGGAGGTTGGTTCAGGCTTGGGAAAAGGAAGGAGGCTCTGAGGGAAAAGGCTTGTTACACCAATATCGTGGGCGCCATGATAAGCTCCCTCGAATTTAACCACTTTTGTCTTCCTTGAAAAAGCCCGTGCGAATCGGATGGCATAGAACGTGGCTTCTGTTCCGGAGGCGGCAAAGCGAATCTTTTCAGCACAGGGAATCGCCCGGTTCAGCTCCTTGGCCAGATCAAGCGCCTGTTCGGTCACATAGGAAAAACTCGATCCTTTTACGACCTGTTTTTTAACAGCTTTGATAATGGCAGGATGGGCATGGCCCAAAATGATAGAACCCCAGGAGATAGAATAATCGATAAACTCCTTTCCAAATACGTCATAGATCTTCGATCCCTTTCCATGGGAGAGAACAGTGGAAAGCTCCCTCGTGAGGTTAAATTCTCCAAGGGAGCCACCCGGAAATAACTGAAACGAAAGGTCAACAGGGTTCAACTTTTGACCTCCTCTATGACCGAATCATTGTAGTAGGGTAATCCTTTGAAACGGTTATCAGAATATCAGATGATCAGGAAGTGGGAATCAGGATATCAGAATATCAGGCTGTTTAAAAAGTTCTCATCTGGTTTCCTGGTTTCCTGGTTTCCTGGTTTCCTGATTTCCTGATCTCCTGCACACTGATGTCCTGGTCACCTGATACCCGATTTAATTCTACTCTTACGGAACCAAGTAGCTTGCCGACTTCAAAGCCCTAAAATTGATACAGAACTCTCTATTTCTTGGAAACGGCTTGATCCACAATAGTGCAAGCTTTATCAATGACGGACAATCCCTCCATCAACTGCTCTTCCGTGATGCAGAGAGGAGGCGCGACAAAGATCACATTCCACCGGGAATAACCCGAAACTCCGTTCTCCTTGCAATAGTTCAACACAGCAGCGATGCTGGGATCCTTCTTCTCATAGGTCTCCACTGTCCACGGAACCAAAGGTTCCCGGGTCTTCTTATCCTTGACAAATTCAATACCGGCAAAGAGGCCTAATCCCCGGACATCGCCAATGCTGGAGTGTTTCTCTTTCATCTTTTCAAGGGTAGCCATTAACTTCTTTCCCAGGATCCGGGAATTCTCGATCATCCCTTCTTCTTTATATACCTTAATTGAAGCAATGCCTGCGGCGCAGGCAATCGGGTTTCCAAACTGAGTCAATCCGCCATAATACATATGGTCCTCAAAATAATCGGCGATCTCTTCCCGTACGACAGTCGCTCCAAGGGGCAGATAGGCTCCATTGATCCCCTTGGCAAGCGTCATAATATCCGGCACAACATTCCAGTGGTCGCAGGCAAACCACTTTCCCGTCCTTCCAAAACCGGTCATGACCTCATCGGCAATCAACAGGACTCCGTACTCATCGCAGATCTTTCGCAGCCGCTGCATATAGCCATCCGGAGGCACGATCCGGCAGTTGCTGCCGGTGATCGGTTCGACGATGATGGCCGCTACCTCCTTGGGCCCCTCCACTTCAATCACCTCTCGGATCTGATCAGCGCAAAAAACATTGCACTCCGGGTAGGTCTTGCCAAAGAAACAACGGTAACAGAAGGGATCCCACACCCGGATGGTCCCCGGAATCCCTGGCTCATTGGCCAGCCTTCTCGGGTCTCCTGTAATGGACAAGGCACCGTAGGTTGCTCCATGGAACGACCGCCACCTGGAAATGATCTTCGACCTTCCTGTAAAGGCTTTCGCCATCTTGATGGCGTTCTCATTGGCCACTCCCCCTCCGCAGGAGAGAAAGCTTTTAACCAAATCACCCGGAGTGATCTCTGCAATCATCCGGCACAGTTCTGCTCGGGTCTCGTTTGCAAACCCGGGAGCCACATAACAGATCTTCTCTGTCTCCTCTTTGATCGCTTCGATGATCTTGGGATGCTGGTGCCCTGCATTCACATTGAAGAGCTGGGAAGAAAAATCGAGATACCTCTTCCCTTTGTCATCCCAGAAAACCGCCCCCTCTCCCCCCGTGATAATAAAGGGTTTGAAATCTTTCTGGGCTGTCCAGGTATGAAAGACATACTTCTTTTCGTTTTGTGCTACTTTCAAGGGATCCATCTGCTACCTCCTTTTTCGTGATTTCTGAATAGGTTCAGAAATCCCTGATTACACTGATTAGGAAACGATTCCACAGATAAGAGTTGTCACCCTGAACTTGTTTCAGGGTCTCATCCATTGGACAAATCGAGATGCTGAACCAAGTTCAGCATGACATTTTTTCTTTTCCGACTTTTACGACCTCATCAATATTGCCTTTTAGTTCCTACAAGAACTCCTTTTCGATCAACTCTGGGAGATCGGCTACGCTGGGAATCACGTGGGTATGCCAGTACCTTCCCCAATCGGTCACCGGTCGGGGACCGCTGAGAACACCGATGACTCCCCGGCATCCCGCATTTCGCCCCTCAAGCATATCCGCAGGCGTATCTCCGATCTTAATCACTTCATGGACACTCTGGATATTGAGCTGGGTCATCGCATAGAAAATCATAAATGGGGCTGGCCGGCCGATCTCTCCGGGAATGTGCTCTACATCCACTGAGAGATCCACCAGGCCGTCCCTCACCCAGCCCAACCCCTCCATAATCGCATCGGTGATCAAGCGGTGAAACCCCGTATCCGTCGCCACTTTGATCCCATGCGCATGGCACCATTTGAACGTATCCGAAGCTCCAGGAACCTCTTTGCACTGTTTCCGGTAATATTCAAGCATAATCTCCTGATACCGATCGAAGACCTTTTTGGCTTGTTCATATGTTTCAGGGTCTTTGATCTTCTCAAAGTCCTCGATCTCAATCTTGCGTCCCATTTCCCTGGCGATGAGAAACTGATAGAGATGAATCTTATTCGTCCCCATATGATAAAGAATCTCCTCTGGGGTGGTCTTTAGCTTGAACTCCTGGGCTGCCTGGTAAAGGCAATCCCTCACTCCGGTGTCGTCATAAACGGTTGTCCCCGAAAGATCGAACATGACCATGCTTATTTTTCCCATGAAAGTTCCTCCGTCTTTAACCCATCAATTATTGGTTTGAGTACGAATATATTTTTATACCCCCTCTTTGGCAAAGAGGGGTACGGGGAGATTTTTCAAATGTATTTTAAAATCCCCCTTTGTCCCCCTTTGCCAAAGGGGGATAAAAATATCATGAACTGGTTACTTTTATCTTCATGTTGAATTTTATCCGGGCTTATTCTATATTACTTAAAGTAATAAACTTTTTCTTTCCCATAACTATTCTTCATAAAAATGAACTTCCATCAACTCAAATCTTTCTATTTCGCCGTGAAATATGGGAGCCTCAGCGCTGCAGCCGATGCCCTCTATATCACCCAGCCTGCTGTGACAAAACAGATTCAGCAACTCCAGGCTACTTATGGAGTAAAACTTCTAAACCGATTCGGAAAAAAGATGGTCCCCACCGATGCCGGAGAAGTCCTCTTCGATTTTGCAGATAAAATTTTTCAGTTCGAAAGTCAGGCTGAAGAGAGCCTTCGCGATTTTCAACAGCGCAAAAGCGGCCGCCTCCGGATCCATGCGAGCGAGAGCTTCGGCGCTTACTATCTTCCCTTTATCATTAACCTTTTCAGGAAAAAATATCCAAAGATTCGCATCTCCGTCAATATCTTTCCCAATCAGGAGATCGTCGAAAACACGGTCAAATTGGAAAACGATATGGGGTTCATCTCTTACCCCATCGAGCATAAAAAATTATTAGCCCAGGAGATATTAGAAGATAGACTCGTCCTCATCGTTCCCTCAACCCATCCCTTGGCTAAGAAAAGGCTTCTGGAGCCTCGTCAATTGGATGGGCAGTCCATCGTCATGCACGAAAGGGGCTCTGCCTCACGTGAGATCGTTGATGGATTTATCAAGCGGCATAACATCTCTGTTTCGATTCCCCTGGAGCTTTCCAACAATGAAGCCATCAAAAGAGCGGTCGAAGAGGGAATCGGCCTTTCCCTCATTTCAGAACATGTGGTTAAAGAGGAAGTAAAAAGAAAAAAACTAAAATCGGTCCCCCTCATTGATCCAGCCTTGATACGAAAATTTTATCTCATCTACCACAAGGAAAAATATCTCTCTCAACCTTTCCAGATGTTTATCAGTATGGTCAATCAATGGACCTCAGAGTTTAAAAAGGAATTGTCTGCATAAAACATCTCCTGCTTCCCCGCCCATCTCTAAAAACTATACCATAATATGAAAAATCGCCCCTTTGAAAGGGGGAGACGCTGTCGGGTGGAAAAGATTTAGAGCAGGAACCTTTTACTGTTCATATTCGGACATGCCAAACGTATGAAAAAATTCGATTTTATACGAGCGACGATTTCCCATCATCTAAACGACCCGCATTCTAAATCTTTGGAGCTCGACAGCGTCTCCCCCTTTTCATACGAATACTACATAGCCCCCTTGTAAACATTAATCCTTTCCCCACTTCTTGAAAAAGTCTCCAAAGAGTTCTTCGTCCGGGGGCATATATTCTTCCACAGGAACCGATAGCCAGGTATAGTTGAGGAAATTCCTGTAATTGATATTTTCACTACTCATGTTGCCTGCCCAGGTCCCACAGCCGAGACTTTCGGTCCAGATCTGGCCATTGTACCAGCTTCCCGTATTGACCAGACAGTGAGGCATATTGCACTCCACTCGTCCTACTTTTGCCCGGATGGCAAGCTCTTCCATTCTCTCTACCCGGTTGGAGTGGAGGGAAACAGAATGGCCGATTCCAGAGAACTCAAGAATCTTTTCCAGACGATTGATCATTTCGTTAAAATCATTCCATTTCCATACAGTCAGAACAAGACTCAACTTCTCACCGGAGAATCTGTCCTCACGCCCGATCTTTTCACCCATGACCATTAGGAATTTTGTTCCAGCGGGAGGCTTGATTCCAGCGGCTTCAGCAATAATGGGGACGGATCTCCCAAAAATGTCTCGATTGATCGTCTTTCCATCAGGCCAGAGCGCCTTTCTCAGTTTCTCGCGCTCCTCGGTCGTGCAGAGGTATCCGCTCTCCTTCTTCAAGAGGTCCATAAATTTGTCGTAAATGGGTTCGTAAATAGCGACTGCATTTTCTGACGAACAGGACGTGGAATTGTTTGCTGTCTTTGAACGCATGATCTTATTGGCGGCTGCAGGAAGGTCTGCTGAATCATCAACAATCGAAACGACATTTCCCGCCCCAACGGTATGGGCTGGTTTGCCGGCTGCATAAACTACTTTAATCAGGGCGGCTCCGCCTGTTGCCATGACAAAGTCTACGTTCTTCATCAATTCCTGTGTCTTTTCGTTTGAGGGATATTGGATGCATTGGAACAGATCCTCAGGGGCATCAATCTTTTTAAGGGCCTTTCGCGCAATTTCAACCGCCATATAAGAACACTGTTTGGTTCTTGGATGGGGGGAGCAGATCATGGCATTCCGGGTCTTTAAAAGACTGAGGCCGATGGTACAGACCGTTCCTTCGGGATTGGTCATTGGAACAACATTGGCCACCACACCCATGGGTTTGGCATAGACCTTGATTCCCCTTTTCTTGTCTTCCCGGACCAGCCCGCAGGTCTTTACTCCCTTGAAGTCATTGATCGTTCCTCGCACCTTACTCCTGATCTTACTGATCTTATCTTCATAGACACCGATGAGACCTTCATCCACAGCAGCCTTAGCCATGGCCTTTACATTTTCATCCTTCTGCCATTCCCAGCCTACCGCTGCACACATCTCGTCAACTTTTTCCTGGGGCCAGTACTCGACGATCTCAAACGCCTTCTTCGCCCTTTTGTACATCTCCTGAATATCGTCCTTATGGTCTTGTGGCATATTGATTAACCTCCTTTTTGTAAAGACTTGTATTTCGTTAAACGGTTACGGTAAGGATGCCCGTATCGTCATTACGATGAACGTTAAACGGTGAACGACGAACAATAAAATTGTTGCTATTTGTTTATGGTTCATTGTTCATCGTTCATTGTTCATTGTTCATTGTTCAAACAAACCTCGTAATCCCAACCTTAACCCAAAAACTTATTCCTTCCGATCTTCTGGTTTCGGGACCGGCCTGTCCCCAGGGCCATCATAATATTTGGGACCCTGGATGGAGAGATCGAGAAGATTGATCATCTTCGTCGTCCGTGATGCCCTCCAGGCCTTTTCCCGGGTCATCTCTTCAATGGCATGAGCTCCACAGCTGAATCCGCGGCAGAGAACTCCAATGGCCCAGGCAGCCAGTGGACTGAATCCCAGGTCCATAAAAACCGAGTTGCCACCGCCGATCACGTTGGTCCAGACCTTCTTTCCATTGATCTTCTCGAATGCTTTCTCGATTTCGATCTGCAAATCGTGGAACTTTCCGGCAACTCCCAGGTCTCTTGCCATCTTCATGATCCGGATCGCTCTCGGATCGCCATGGATATGCTGGGGCTGTCCCAGGCCCATGATGTTCTTCCCTTTGTGATCCTTGACCAACTGCTCGGCGATCTGCGCGAGGGTCCATCCGTTTTTCTCACCCATGTCCATGTATTTGTGGACCATGATCCCGTGCAGATGTCCGGGACCGTGAGCCTCGCCGAAGGTCATGATGCCTGCTGCAATGGCTGCATTGAGGGCCGGCCTTCCGGAGGCGCAGCATCTTGCAGTCAGCGTCGAAGGGGACATGGCATGTTCCATGAATTCCACCATAAAGAAGTTAAGCATCTTCTCTTCGTTAATCTTTGGAAGCCTTCCCTGGAACAGCAAAAAGACGGCTGCCGCAAAGCTCCATCCCTTTTCAGCCATCTCCGTCGTATCGTATCCCCTCAGGACAATCTTATCTGCCGTCTTGTAGGCAATCGAGGTTTGCCAGTGGAACGGCTCCCTCCCCGTCTGATCATATTGATCTCCCCATTGATCATCTGCCATCTCTTCTTTCTCCTTTCTTGGATGAATAATATTTGGAGATTTATAAAACGTCCCTTTATATGAGTCAAACTAATAATTTTCATATTTTTCATAATCCAGGGTTATATATTTAAGTGAATTGAATCCACTCGACAAAATTGTACTGCGGGAACATCATCAGGGCCCAAAGGGAGATTTCAGAATTTCAGGGAGATCCATGATTGGGTTGGGGAGTTTTCGAAACCTTCTTCTTCCATATGGAGTAAGCCATCTTCAGCCCTATGATCGTGGTAGCGTCCTGAATCTCACCCTTTTCGACCATCGATAGGGCATGATCAAACGTGAAGCGATGAGGGGTTAGAAATTCATCTTCGTCCAAATGCTGTTCGCACGGTACCAGCCCTGTCGCTATAAAAAGATAAATTCGTTCATCACTATACCACGGAGCAATAAGAAGCTCTCCGATTTTCTCAAATTGACTACCTACCAATCCGCACTCTTCCTGGAGCTCTCTTTTGGCACATGCCAATGGATCTTCACCAGGGAGCAGACTCCCGGATGGGAGCTCATAGATATCTTTATCCACTGCAGTGCGGTGCTGGTAGACTAATGTGACGGCCCCATCTTCAAAAACAGGTATGATCGCCGACGATCCGGGATGGTGAATCACCCCGATCTCAGTCTTCTTCCCGTTAGGGAGAAGAACGTGGTGACTATTAAAGTCGTAAACCTTACCACACCAGATCAATTCTTTATCTACCCTTTTCATCATCAATTGTTACCTCACTGTCCATAGGGCCCATTGATTCCAAGTTCTTTCATCACCTTCTCGCATCTTTCGAGGCGTCCTCCTCCGATCTCCACTCCATGGAGATAGGCATCTATGGAATCCACATCCCTTAAAAGCTCTACAAAAGGATCGTCAGAAGTTAACTCTTTATCGCTATGTTGTACAATGGTTTTTACGATGGTCTCAATCTCTTCTTGCGTCACCCGGGAAAGTTTCCCGCTTGATTCTCGATTGTATCTTTCTATGAATTCGTAAACATAGGGGATGGCGGCTTCAGCATGACCTTCGTGCTTTTTGGTCATGACCACACCGATATCATGAAGCGCCGCAGCAATCCCGGCTAGGTCCGGGTCGATCCCTCTATGGATGGCCAATAGCTTTGCAAGCTGGGAGGTCGAATACATGTGCATGATGTTCCAGCGAATGGGAAAATCCCTCCCCTCATCCGTCAGATCCTTCATCTCTGAAAGAAGCATAGCCAGAATACGATTCAATCGTTTAACAGACAATCTCTCCAAATGAATATCTCCACTTTTCATTATTTATTCTCTCCCCTTACATGCCTGTGTTGAATCAACAGAATTGCTAAGCAGTTATGGTCTAAGAGAGGGTTGGGATTCAGAAGGAGGATGAGTTTATTCGGATTGTTACGAAGTTCAAATATTGTCATCTAATTTTTTGAAGAAACTCCCCGGCGGTCATTACCGAATTCTCTCAAGTTCTTTTAACAATTCAGATTCCGTGATACTTTCTTTTCTCATCAGCCATCTAAGGAATGATCTACTTTTGCGGGCATAAGCCTTTTTGAGTGCTGAAATAACTGCTTCCGATGTATCAGAAAATATCCCGAGCCTGACCTCGTCGTTAATATTCTTGTAAATTTCGTCCGGAATCTGGGCTACTATTTTAGGCATTTCACACCTCCTTAATATTTCACTCCACTAATGATACCAAACTGTTTATCAATTTGCACGATCTAAACAACTTTTTGGTTATCTCAAATGGTTCCTTCACCAGTTCACACACTGCCCAGGAAGTCGCTTAGCAAATTTTATAGCTCATTAAAAACTGTTGAGGGGATAATATCTTAATCCCTCTATATTCATCCACCGCTCTTAATGCTTTATCTCCTGTGATGATGACCTCTGCCCTCAATGCAATGGCGCATTCTATGAATTTATTGTCATCAGGATCTGTCTTCACCGCTATGATTTTTGGGGTTTTTATAGTAAAAATGATATTTACCCCTTTTGCAAATAGGGATAGAAGCTCCTCTATCTCATCTTCATCGTTTAATCCAACCCTTTGCAGGACATCGATATATTCAACAAGAATATCCTTTGATAGGCAAAGAATAATCTTCCCCATTTTCCAGAGGCCTATGATCCTCCGGGGATTGCCCCCAAAAAAGGACGAAACAAAGAGGTTAGTATCAATAACGGCCTTCATGATCGGCTTTTTCTTACCTCTTTAATCGCCCGACTTATATCTTTTTGCCTCACTCCTTTGGACCTTAATTTCCCTCCGATTCTGTCCCAGAGGTCATCAACATAGGCGCCAATATCCCGTTCTTTGATGTAGCCTTCGATCAATTCTCTCACCATCTGACTTGAAGTCTTGCCTTCCACCCTGGCGAGCTTATTAAACCGTTCTTTGACTTCCGAATCTATTCTGACAATCATTTGGGTTGTCATCGGCTTACCTCCGCTAATGTATATCTTGTATATATCATATATCAATTTGGACAGGTTGTCAATTTGGGGGAGGGTATGATAATATAGGGTAGCTTTTTTTATCAGCGCAGCGTCTTCGAACAATGGGCTATAGGGGAATCTTATGAAAGTTATTTTTCATCCGAGGTTCTACGAAGTTTATACGTCCGATCCGGCGGCGGCTCCGGGAAGGATGGAGGCGATTGTAAAGGCGCTGGAGAAAGACTTTGAATTTATCGAACCAGAACCTGCCGCAGAAAGGGACATCCAGAGAGTCCACGGAAGGCATCACATCCAGTCTGTCAAAAACGATCCATTGGTTTATGAGATCGGGCTTCTTGCTGCAGGAGGAGCCATCCGTGCAGGAGAGTTAGCCTTTGAGGGCCAACCCTCCTTCGGCCTTATCCGTCCTCCTGGGCACCATGCCAGCCCCCATTCCTGCTGGGGCTTCTGCTATTTCAACAATATCGCCATTGCTATCAAAAAACTCCTCCATGAGGAGAAGATCAACCGGGCGCTCATCCTCGATTTCGATCTACATTACGGCGATGGCACGGCCAATACATTTTCAGGAAACAGGTCAGTGACTTATTTCCATCCCGAGGGAGCACATCGTCAGACCTTCCTCGATTCTATTCAACAGACTCTCGGAAGCGATAAGGATTATGACATCATTGCCATCTCCGCCGGATTCGATCGCCACGATGAAGACTGGGGAGGACTTCTAAAGACCGAGGATTATCATACGATCGGGAAATGGGCCAGAGAGTTTTCCCTTGAAAACTGCCAGGGAAGACGCTTTGGCGTTCTCGAGGGTGGCTATAACCATTCTGTCCTTGGAAGAAATGTGAAGAGCTTCCTTCAGGGGTTGATGGATTGAAACCCATCCAGAGTAATCGTAGCATAAGAGAGAAAGGAACTCGCTCCTCCCCTTGCTTTTAACTGACCCATCCCTTCGGTCACCTTCTTTAAAACCTCATGGAGAGGGGCATTCTCCTTGCCCATCTTGTTGAGCTGAAACTCCAACCCCATCCTCCGCGGAAGCGAGAAGGTATACGAAATCTCGTCTCCATCCAGCCTTGGAAGTTTCTTCTTGGTCCAGAGAAAGTACAGGCGAAAAGGCATCT
The DNA here is from genome assembly GCA_016875195.1 of Deltaproteobacteria bacterium. Lineage (GTDB taxonomy): Bacteria > Desulfobacterota > BSN033 > BSN033 > UBA1163 > RBG-16-49-23. The sequence goes on along the minus strand of VGRY01000043.1, from coordinate 6,049 downwards.
CCTTATCCCTCTCTGTCCTTCCGGCCAGAATAAAGGAGACCTGGTGGAGGGGATCAATGGGCAGAAGCTCACATTTCTTCCTCATAAACCGCTCATATTCTGTAGAGAGAAAAGCGAGGCTTGCCCCATAGATATCCTGTACATCGGTCATCCCCTCCTCCTGAATGAACTTTCCCAAGGTCTTTCCCATATCTGTTCCTTCAGCTGCTCCAGTGACCAGAAGTCCACAATGGGTTGCAATCGGAATGAGGCGGTCCATCTTTAAAGAAATCTCTTCCCCTTTTTCGTTCAACCGGATGGCCTGGTTATCGGCAGCTAAAACAATTCCATGAATATTTTGTGCAACGATGATCTGCGACATTTTGATTCCCCCTCTATTTAAAAGATATTCTCCTTAGGCGAGATTTTCAATAAAAAAATCACAATAAAAAATCGGTGTTGACAAACCTCTGGCGAGTTCTTAAAATCTTGCCAGATTTGGTTACTGACACTGACACATATTTTTCTAATTGAGGAGATTGAAAATGGTTGTTAAAAAAATAACACGTGAGAATTACTGGAACCCGGTCGTAGAAACTCTTCCGCCTGAACAGATGAGAGCGCTTCAACTCAAGAAATTTAAAAACATTGTTCAGTGGGCTTATGAGCGGTCCAAGTTTCATCGGAAACTCTACCAGGAGGCCGGCCTTGAACCCGGAGACATCAAATCCTATGAAGATGTGGCCAGAGTCCCGAAAGTGGAGAAGTCCATGATGAGGGACATCCAGAGAAAAGATCCATTTCCTTACGGCGATGCCCTCTGTGTCCCTCTCGAAGAGGTTACCGAGTTCCGGCAGACCAGCGGAACAACAGGCTCACCGGTCTATCAACCCGATACCTGGCAGGACTGGGAGTGGTGGGCAGAGTGCTGGGCTTACCTCCTCTATGCCCAGGGATACCGGAGACTGGACCGTGTCTTTATTCCATTTGGATACAATATTTTTGTCGCCTTCTGGGCAGGTCATTACGCGGCTGAAAAGGTCGGGTGCGAAGTCGTGCCAGGAGGGGTGCTCGATACAGAGGCACGCATCTTAAAAATTCAGGAACTAAAAGCGACAGCTATGATGGCAACCCCGACCTATGTGCTGGGAATGGCTGATGCCGCTAAAAAGAAATTGGGGATTGAACCTGCAAAAGATCTCACCATCAGAAAAATTACCTGTGCCGGTGAGCCAGGGGCAAGCATCCCGTCCACCAAGCAGAGGATGGAGGAGGCCTGGGGAGCCAAGGTCTACGATCATGTGGGAGCCACTGAGATCGGGGCATGGGGTTTCGAATGTACAGCCCAGCCAGGCGGTCTCCATATCAACGAAGCCCTCTTTCTCACCCAGTTGGAAGATATTGAAACAGGGGAGATCATCGAGGAGCCAGGCCGAAGGGGAAAGATTGTCATCACGGCTCTGGACCGCATGGCTCAGCCTTGCATCCGTTTTGATTCAAAAGATGTCGCAGAATGGGCAAAAGACCCCTGCCCCTGCGGGAGGACGTTCCGTGTTATTAAGGGTGGAGTCGTCGGAAGGGCGGACGACATCACCAAGATCAAAGGTGTTCTGATCGCTCCTTCTGCGATTGAGGAGGTCGTTCGTTCAATCAGTGGTCTGAGCAATGAGTTTGAAGTAGTGGTTACAAAGAAGGGCGACCTTGATGACCTCACTCTCAAAATTGAACTATTGCCCGATGCAGAGGGAAATCGAGAACCAATCCTTGCTCAGTTAAAGGACCAACTGAGGCTGAAGACAAACCTCGGCTACAATATTGAAGTTCATCCTTTTAACTCGCTTCCCCGTTATGAAGTGAAAGCAAAAAGGTTTAAGGATCTGAGGAAACACAGTTAATTAAAAATCCGAAGCACGAAATACGAATTTCGAAACAATTCCAAATAACCGAAATTCAAAATTAAAGCAGGTAAGTTTGGAACATTTAGAAATTCGAATTTAGAATTTGTTTCGGATTGGTCCGAGACGGACGCTTCGCCCGAAATTCGAATTTATGATGATGAGAGGTAAAACCATGAGCTTGACGAAGCTAAAACAGATGGATGTTCGAATCAAGAAGATTAAGAAGGCGGCCCAGGAACTTAAAGAACTCTCCGGCGGGATTCAAGCAGTTGACCGAAATGCCAGTCGGATCCTCGCTTCGGCCAAAATGCTTGAAATTAATATCAGTGATCTCCTCGAGATCAACCTGTAACTTGAAACCTGTAACTCGTAACGGTTTTTAGAGTTTGATCCACTTCGGAACAACGACAATGCCTGACTCAGTCACTGTGAACCGTTTCGCATCCTCGTCAAGATTGTAACCGATCTTCATTCCCTCAGGGATCTGGACATCCTTTTCAACTATTGCTTTGCGGATCTTCGCATTTCTCCCCACATCCACACCCTCAAGAAGGATCGAATCTTCAACTTCTGCGTAACTGTGGACCATGACCCTTGGTGAAAGAATCGATCTCTTCACATTGCCACCGCTGATGATACATCCATTCGAGATGATAGAATTGAGAGCGGTGCCTGTTCTTCCTTTTTCTTCCAAAACGGTCTTGGCAGGGGGATGAGGAAGTTGATAGGTAAAAATAGACCAATAAGGATCATAGAGATTGAGGCTGGGGGTAACCGACACCAGATCCATATTGGCTTCATAGTAAGCATCTATCGTCCCCACATCTCTCCAATATCCTTCTTTTCCAGGATCCCCTTCTCTGAAGTCAAATGCGAATATCCGATCCTTTTCGATCATCGAGGGAATAATATCTTTTCCAAAATCGTGGTTTGAATCGGACCGCGCATCCTCGATGAGCCGTCTCACCAGAATTTCCGTATTGAAGATATAAATTCCCATCGATGCCAGGATCCCTTCGGGATCTCCAGGGATGGTTTTAGGGGTTTCAGGTTTTTCCTGGAATCCGATGATCCGCCAATCCCTGTCAACCTCAATCACACCGAACTCCCTCGACAATCCCTTGTCCATCCTGATGGCAGCCACAGTTAAATCGGCTTTCTTTTCCCGGTGATAGGCAATCATCTTCCGGTAGTCCATCTTATAGATGTGGTCGCCCGAGAGGATGAGGACGAGATCCGGCTTTTCGTTCTGGAAAATATAAATATTCTGGAAGATGGCATCCGCCGTCCCCTGATACCAATGCTCATCGATCCTCTGCTGTGCCGGAACTACCTCTATGAATTCCCCAAGCGCCGTGGAAAGAATATCCCAGCCTAATTGGATGTGGCGATGTAACGACGTGGACTTATACTGGGTGAGGATATTGATGTGCCTGATCTCTGAATGGATACAATTGGAAAGGGTGAAGTCGATGATCCGGTAGATGGCGCCAAAAGGGACAGCCGGTTTGGCTCGATCCCGTGTCAGGGGATAGAGCCTCTCGCCTCGCCCCCCTGCGAGGAGCATGGTGACAACCTTCTTCATCTGGTCTTACCTTTTTTCAGAAGCTCCTTCACTTTGGCTTTTAGCTCCTCGAGATCGCTCGATTTCGTCACATAGGCATCTGCCACCCAACTCATGAAATCCTCGCGATATCCGGAGTAGGAGCTATTAAGGATGATGGGGATCTTCCTGTCTTTTCCAACGATCCGGCCAAGCGCTTCCATTCCATCCATCACAGGCATGACGATGTCGAGGATGATCAGATCAGGCTTCCCCTCTTCCAACTTCTGGATAGCCTCTTTCCCATTTCGGGCAGTGATGATCTCATAACCTTCTGCCTCGAGTTCCTCTTGATACAGAAGCCTCAACCCTTCCTCATCCTCAACCACCAATATCTTTTTCATAAGTTTATTATCGTCCATTTAAAGAAAAAAACAATCTTTTTTTACTCCGAACTCCGAACCTATTATTTCCTCTCTACCTTCTTCCTCTGCTCAATGGCCAGCTTGCATTCGGCACAAATGAACCGCGGAAGAGTATGGGGACAGGTCACCTTCTCTTCTCCAAACCCCCAATCGATCATATCCCGCACCGGCAGCTCCTGCTTAAAAGCATGTCCCAGACAGAGTCCCATCCCGCAGACAATACAAATCGCCACTGCATCTGTATCCACTCCCAACTTCGCACAGATATAACACTTCATGATTATTCCTCCCTCCTGACCTCATATGAACACTATAATATATTTTATTACGGAAAGGCTCAAAAATCAAAAGAGAAAATAAGATGAGAATGCCGAGCGCTTAATAAAAAGCAGGACACGCCAATGGGCCTACTGCAAAATTCCTAATGTAAGGTTTTTCGTTAAACTAAATCCTTAAGATAAAGATGGGGAGAGCAAATCCGAATCCCTTCCTTGGTTATGATATCCATATCTTCATCAAGAACCAATTGGATGGCCTGGACGGAGGGAAAACGGGCTTTAAGGTAACGAAGAGAGGGACTTGGAGTTTTTCCTGACGATTTGCATTCAATAAATTGTGTCGGGACACTCTCTTCAACGATTACAAAATCCACCTCTCTTTTATCCATATCTCTAAAATAGCGGAGTTCGATATCGCGCCCCTCGGTATCCTGTAAAAAGAAAATCCACTTCAATAGGTGACATGCAACCAGGTTTTCAAAGCGCAATCCCATATCTGAAACCACAGTCCAATCAAGATGGTAATGTTTGGCCTCTTTTTTTACTGCCCGTATTTTGGAGGCGCCAAATGGATAAATTCTGAAAATCATATAGAGGTTTTCAAGCATACCCACCCAGCGTGTTACGGATTGATGTGAAACCTGGAGATCCTCTCTCAGGGCATTAAGCGAGAGTGGAGATCCAACAAGGTCGGGCATACGGATAACCATCTTTTCTATCACCCCCACATCTTGCACTTGTTCGAGATCGGACAGATCTCCCTGGACAACACGAGAGCGATATTCTCTACTCCAACGCCGGCTCTCCTTTTCCGACTGTAGCAAAAAAGGCTCTGGAAAACCGCCATAAACTAGCAGATCCTGTATGACAGTACTTGTGGAAGCACCTAATTCAGCACATGACAAAGGAAATAGTCGATAAAAATGATACCGCCCTTGCAGAGAATCCCCTCCACGTCGATAATAATCCAACCGGGCACTACCGGTAACAAGGATTTGAAGTTCCTCCCCCCTTTTATCAAAAAGTCCTTTTACGACCTGCCGCCATCGTGAGTATTTATGGATCTCGTCAAGGATGAGAAAGCCTGATCCGGACGGAAAACGCTCACGTATGATGTTTTCTCGATCTTCAGCGTCATCCCAGGTCAGGTATCGTTTTGTAACGTCAAAACCTGCTTTTTGGCATAGATATTTGGCAAGGGTCGTCTTTCCTGACTGACGTGGTCCTCCGATAAAAACCATTTTTCTTTTAACATCATCACTAATTGATTGTTCAATATACCGCGCGATATGTTTTCCCACTTTTTTTATCCCTATCAGAAAATACACGCCTGTATTTTATGATATATCTTAAAATACTCGCATGGAAAAGTAAACCCCGTTAGATGAGCTTCTCCCTTCTAACGGGAAGGCTCACATCCCGATAAAAGCTAAGCTTCGCACGGGGCAAGCAGCGGACTTTCTAACGAGGTAAATCCTTTTTAAAACCGAAGTCATATCATCCAGTGAATGTTGGTCTTGAGGGGGGAGATTGGCTCAAAAATCAAAAGAGAAAATATTTGGCAGGAGCAGTGCGAGAATCATCCTTCAATCCCGATCGAACTCATTCTCGCTTAACTCTTTTCCCCTCTTTGGCAAAAAAGGGGGTAGAGGAGATTTTATAAATCAATTACCGAACAATCGTAAACACCTGAACCCGGCTGTTGCCCCGGTCCGCAATAAATACTTCTCCTTTATCATTGACGGACATCTGAGAAGGAAGTTTAAAAAAATTCTCACTTTACCTCAGTAAGACGTAATAGAGGGTGATCGGGGTTTTAGTTTAAGGCATTGAAAACATTTCACAAATCTCTTTTTTTTCAAAGCTGGCAAATTCCTTATTTTCGACTTAAGATGTTCTCCGACAGGAGGCATCATGGAACCATTA
>VGRY01000042.1 GCA_016875195.1 Deltaproteobacteria bacterium | reverse complement strand
CTCAAGCTGCGAAAGCCTCTGGAAGAAGATGATCGGAAAGCCGTATTCGGGAAAACTGAATGTACGGTTTGATGAGGGGGAGCTGGAGATAGGGCATCAGCCACTACGCCAGCTCTCTACTCTACCCGTGGCCTTCCTCCTTTCTTGATGATTATAGTTTATAATTAAGCCCTTCGTTCTAAATATCTATTTGCACGATAAGCCGTGTGATCAAAAGGTGGAATAAAGGCGTTAATGAAACGATAAATGTTTTTATTGCAAGACCTATTCACTTTTTTTACCAGGCCCAATTCAACGTTCACGACCCTCCGTGTTGTTCGTCATTGTTGTAATTAATCAAATAGGGCGAGAGCCTTTCTTTTGCCCACAAGAAAAACTCTTTTCTAGGACCGCAATCCTTGGGCTTGTGATTTGGATCACTGTGGAGAATTGAGTTACTGTATGGGCAGAGGCCATCACACATTCCGAAAACTTCACACTGATTACAATACTCGATTAAATCATATGTGATATCTTTGATGCTCTGCCAAGCCGAATTCGCCGAGGAGATCTTATAATCGGATGAAATCTTACCGAAGTTGAATACATTATACCCAATCGCTGCATGGCAAGGAAAGATTGCCCCATCCACGTCAAAACCAATAATGTCTTCCAGACAAGATTTCACTTGCCTGGGATTCATCAGTCCATCTATAATAGCTTCGAAAACATTAATTTCGATTGGATCTGGATCTAAAAGCCAAAGTTCCATCAAGAGTCTTAAGGCTGTATAGTACTCTTCCTCAGGGATGGTTAGGGGCTTGCAGACCTTTATTCCTGTGGGGGTCATATATCCTAATGTTAGATTCAACCTCAACATGCGGTATGTACGATATATCTCTTCAATAGATCTAATATTCCCTCTATGAAGCGTAGCTATGCCTCCTTCTATTGTAGCCTTATGTCGCCTTAGAATATCTATAGATTGAAAAACCTCATCATATGTACCACTCTGATTGAAGTGCCGGCGATTTTTATCATGTATCTGCTGTGGGCCATCAAGGCTTGTGGCAACAAAAAAATTATGCTGTGCAAAAAAATCTGCCCATTCCTCATTACAAAGAGTTAAGTTGCTGATCATGTGATTTCTGAATAAAGTAGGCGCAAAATCTCTTTGTAGGGCTATGGCTCTTTTGTAGAATTCCAATCCTGCGATAAGGGGCTCACCGCCATGCCAATATACCAATACTGTGCCATTTCCTACGTGATGAGATAAGCTCCTGTATATATTGGCTAAGACATCGAAAGACATCACTCCTTCCGCTTGGCGCCAAGCGCCACAATAGGTACAATTTAGATTACAGGCGTTCGTGGCTTTGATTGTAGTCCTCAAGGAAGTCTTTTACCTACCGCAATTTTGATTTGCCTGATTGGGGAGAGAGTGCATGAAATCACTCCAGTATTCGTATTACGCTAAGCGATGAACATTTAATTGCTGGTCACATAACCCATTCGGCATTTACATCTCTTAACAGTTCCATCTAGATCGGGAGTTTCTTTCAATAAACGCTTAATTGTTAATCTAATGGCCGGGGGAACCTCTACTTTTACTGCTTTCTTTTCCATTTTTTTCATTTTTCTTACCTCCATGAAGTTAAATAGACAAAACGCAACGCTCCTGACCTGATACATTATTAATGGAAATCTGTTTCAGTGCAGGAAATTACGGGAAAGAAAAAGGGGATAGAGATAATCAATGATTCCAGAATATGATCATTCGAAGTTTGTTTTTGTTTCATAGTCTCCCCCTCAATCAAAGAATCGCATAGCGCAAAGTGTATAGTGTTAACCACAAGGCAAGATATAAATCGCAAGCACCTACGGCAGCGAAGTTACCTTGACATTATCATAGTGTACGTGATAAACACATGCATCGCCACTCCATGGAGCGAACGCTACGTAGCCTGATAGTGATGTTCCGATGGTATCAATGAAGTCAACCACTAGAGTATAAGACGCACCATTTCTCGGTTTTGCATAGACTTTTATCCGGTTGTTCACGCATTCTACTCGGACACTGTACCATGTGTTTAAAGGGACCGTGTAGTTATAAAAAATTAATGAGCTTGATGAATACCCAAAGATTAAGTAGTTATTACCGCCATCCCAGTACCAACCTGTTCTAAATTGTAGTCTATAGCTCTTTCCCCTAGTCCCAAAGTGAATTATCATATCGACACCTTGGAGACGTATCATATCGAACTCAAAAATGTAGTCGCCCCAATTATAAGATCCTGATGATGTATACGCGGCGGTTCGACATTGTGGTATATAAGACGAGTACTCACCGTTTTCGACGCTGAAGTATTGTGCTCCCGTACTTCTAGTCCACTGATTGTCATCGCCGTCATCAAAATCATCCTGGAAGAGGACTGTTGAAATCGGGAAAAGAAGGGTTGTCGCACAAACTACCGCACTCTGCCCCGACTCATTACCCGCCGCATCATAAGCAGTCACGTAGTAGCAATACTGTGTGGATGGATTTAAAGAAGTATCGGTCGTCGCGGTACTTTGGACAGTTCCTATGAAGGAACCATCCCGATAAATATTGTAACCAACGACACCGATGTTATCGGTAGAAGCCGTCCATGATAGACTGATTTCAGTTTGGGAAACAACCGTACCGACAAGATTTTGCGGAGCCGAAGGAGGTGTTGTGTCTGGAGGACTCAGTGTTGTAGGACAGACCAAGTTACTTGGAAGAGATTCATTTTGGGCCACATCATAGGCGGTCACATAATAACAATATATTGTAGATGGATTCAAAGTAGCATCGGTTGTTGTGGTAGTTTGAACATTTTTTATAAAGGAACCAAACCTGTAAATATTATATCCAGCTACACCGACATTGTCTGTTGATGGTGCCCATGAAAGACTGATTTCAGTCTGAGAAACACCTACGCAGGTAAGATCTTGAGGGGCCGAAGGAGGTGTTGAATCTTGGCAGGCATCACCAATTCCATTTCCATCGGTGTCCAGTTGGTCCGGATTATAAACTCCAGGACAATTATCTCGCCATGACGGAATAAGATCATTATCACCATCGACGATCTGCCGAATGCGAGCAACGTCAGCCTCTAAATCCGACACCATTTGTTTAACCCGTTCCAAATTATAATCATCCCATGAGAACCAGCCCTTCCTATAGTATGCATCTCCTATTGCTGTCAGTATTGCATCCTCTGACGCCATGTCGGCGCTTGCATAGTAGGCCATTCTGACCAGATCACCACCCGTGCTATAGAATAGCTGTAAATAGTCTATAACCATGCGGGTCTCATTAATAATTTTAGTTTCATTTATTGTTGCTAGGAACGAGTACCACCTAATCCCAAAATTGACTCCATTCCGAATTACATCCAAAGTACAAGCTTTCACAACTTCCTCTGCTATAACTGCCGAAAAAGGCGCCCCGGAGCAGACAGCATTTATCACGCCCTCACCAAAACATTTATACATGTCAAGCAACGGTGCCAACGACTCGCCAAAATTAGGTGCTTCATAGACTTTAACAAGAGTGTGTGGCAATATCGCGGACATTGTATCAGCCAGAGTATAACCATATAATAATCCGCATGATGATGTAGCTAAGTCCTTTATAGTAACCAGAGCTTTCAACGAGGAAATAACATTATCGGTAAATTCCGTTTGGTATCTTTCATACTCTGCCAATGCATTTGTCTTGATCTCAGCATTTTGTAACTTGGTTAGTTCCATAGGGTATTGATATCTCATGAATATGTCCATGTTTAACTGATCAGCATCGGGTAGACCCCTAAACTTAATTCCTTGGTAGATACTAAAACCAGGAGTATAAAACTCTATGGTCCTTGTGGGCTGATCAATAAAACTGACTGGTAAGGTACTCCATGTATCTGCCTCATCATCGTAATGTGAAATGACAATTAAATCGTTTTGCGCTATCTCCCCTCTGAAGGGCAATATGACCTTCACAATGCGCTTAAGAGGACTAGAACAGGAAATGTTTACTCCATGCGTAATGGGTTCATAATCCTCTGGGGGTAATTGTACGCCAGAGTTGGTTATCTGTATTGTCACTGATACTGATTCCCCGTTTGTAAAGGCACCTTCAGGGATTTCGACTTTGACCCCATAGATAGGACTGCTTGGATCCGTGACTTCAACCACTCCGCCTTCTGGGCCAATTTCCGCTAAGGCTTCAACTGCTAAAACATTCAAACTAACTATTGGGGAGGAAATCCTTTTTAAAAGTCCGCGGAAGGCTGCGGATACCCGGAGGTAAACTTCCCCAGCAGTTGGTTGAGTGAAAGTCTTTTTAAGGGTGAAAATTTTGTCGCCTGCTACAGCATCGCCATTTAACCCATCATCACGAAGAGTGCCCAGTGTTGCTATGACCGCACCACTGCTATTAAGTTGGTGCAAGTTTACACTTGACCCAATTAGACTTGGATCGGTTATTCTTGCAGTGATGGTCACCTCTGTTGATATTCCAACTCTGATTGCAGTCGGGGTGAGCAAAGGAGTTTCGACAATAGGGGCTGCAAAAGAGCCTAATGGCAGCAAAAGGATGGAGCAAAACAGTGCAAAAACCATGAAATTGCCAGCGTTAACCACAGGTGTTCTTGCAGAATAGTCCTCTCTCATTGTATCCCTCCTCAGTTTTATCAGTCCAGCCGAATATGAATAGAGAATCAGGTGTTACCTAAGATTCACCTGGCTCCATTCTAATTGTCTATGTGGGTTTTCTTCCTCTACCAGGAGAAAACTGAAAAATCATCGAAATAGATTGGTGCTCCGTTGTAATGCTCTATGCCCCCTTTTCTTAATTTAAATGGGTAAACTGTTCCATATATTTCATAGGTTCCATTTCTTGGTGAAGCCTGAACCAGGTTACTAACAAGAGTATCACAAGTCCATAAATTGACTTTCAAATTACAAAGATCAATTTAAATTTTGTCCCCCCTTAGATTGAGGAAATTATTTTATACGAATGGTTACGGTTAAACCTCCTTGTTCAAGACAAGCCCTACCAAATGGATTTTCCTTTTGAGAAACCACTAATCTAATTAAAGTTCGGGAATTCATTTAATGGTTGTTGGTCGGTGGGTAGATAGTATCTTTTTAGCCTCTATCAAATTTCAACAAAAAAGCCCGACATCCGATTCCTTGATGTCAGGCTTTTTTGTTTCTCATATTCCCCCTCTTTTTTTGGAGATTTTAGAATTGCTCTTTATCTATTACTTGAAGCTTTTTGATTCTAAATTTTCCTTTTTATAAAACTCAGTCCATATCCCGCCATTCCGATCATTCCACATATTCCGAACAACATCATGATCCCCGGTTCAGGGACAGGAACGGATAAAGGAGTCGCAGTCAAATCATCCAAGGTGAAGGAACCGCCTGCTATATCCCCGGCGACCACCATTTTTGAGATACCCGAAGCTGATGTAAAGTTCAAAAATTCATTGGGAAGGGAACCTGCATCTCCTGAAATTCCCATATTGGATGTGAAGGCTGAATTGACGGTTCCTAATGGATTATCCAGGGCGTCGAAAAAGAATAATGTTAATGGAACCATATAGGTGAAATAGCCTCCCGCATCAAGAACGGGGATAGTAAAACTTATTATCATTTCCCCCCCATCATCATAAACAACATTGTCTCCCGAATACGGTGGAAATTCAAACTCATTGAGAGAGATACCGGAAGTCAGGGCCGTGGCATTTGAAAAAGTCACCCCGAAGCCGGAGAATTGATTCGTTACGACTTCCGAATCTGACAATGATTCAAAGTCAATTATATAAGCTTCAGTCTCCTTAATTCCAACAAGGGCAAGGAGTAATAGAAACCCCATGACTAAACATTTCGCTTTCATTTTTTGTTTTCCTCCTTTTTCAAATGATCATATGTTGTTTTTTTAAGGTGGGGGTATGTTTAGCATTTGGATACACAAAATTCAGCGCCTTGTCAAGTAAAAAATTAGGAAAGATATTACATATTTAGGGAAATATTTTTCCACTTTTTTAAAGTAACTATTAAATGGAATTAAAGGCGATAAAGTCCTGTAAATTCATGTAAAAGTAATAATTTTTGTTTTTATTTTTCTTTACAACTGGAAGGATTTATGGTAATTTAGTTACTAAACTATAGTAACTACTTTATAGAAAGGACATAGAATTGAAAAATCCTTTTTATTTCAGAGCGTTACCTACTGATGCCCCATTCTGTGACAGAAAAAAAGAACTCGATGGACTGTTCTCCCATGCCAGAAACAGGGCCAATGTTGTCATCTTCTCTCCGAGGAGGTATGGGAAGACATCTCTGGTGAAACGGATACAAGAAAAACTGAAGGATCTGGATTTCTTAACAATCTATGTAGATCTATTCGGTGTGGATTCCATAGAAGACATGGCCGGGAGAATTGCATCCCGGTTCTATTCATATTGTCATAAGGATGAAAACATATTCAAAAAGGCGATGAAATTCTTATCGTTGTGGAGACCTGTGATCAGACCTGATTCCGAATACGGGGTATCTCTTAGCGTCGAAACGACAAGGGCGACGAGAGGGATTGAGTTATTGGAAGAGACCTTTTCAGGATTCGGGAAATTCATTCAAGAGCATGGAAAGGGAGTGCACATCGTCTTCGATGAATTTCAAGAAATTTCGGAATTGAATGAGTCTCTTCAACTCGAGGGTTTATTAAGAAGCCATATTCAGACACACAGCAATGCATCCTATTTTTTCGTGGGTAGCAGGAGGAGGGTGCTTCGTGATATGTTCAATGAAAAGAAACGCCCTTTTTATCGAAGTTCAATCAACTACCCATTAGGGCCTCTTCCGATTGACGAAAGCATCAATTTTATCATGGAGCAATTCAAACGCGGAGGCAAGATATGCCCGATGGAAATTGCGCAGAAGATTGTGGAAAAGACCGGTGCCTATCCCTATTATATTCAAAGAATGCCTTATTCAATCTTTGAAATTTCTGGAAAGGAAGTCACCGAAAAGGATTATATCAAGGGGTTTACAAACACCATAGAGGAAGAGAGCATCATCTTCGAGGCCATGATCCAGGGACTCTCATTGCAACAGACAAAGTTGGTTTCCGCTCTTGCCCATGAGCCAACAGGCAAACCTTATTCAATCGAGTATTTGGCAAGACACAGCCTAGGTTCAATTGGTGGCGTCCAAGGCGCTTTAAAAAGATTATTGGAACTTGATTACATTGAGAAGAGAGATAATCTCTACATCTTAGTGGACCCGGTTTTTGGTAACTGGCTAATCCGCCTAACGCAATCTCACCTTGAGTGAACTCCAAGCAGGTGATCGTTGAGGAAATATTTTTTAATCCAATCCTTTCAGAGGGCCTAACTCCTTGACCCTTATATGAGATTCAGTTATCATGATTTTAAAGTCGGATGGTCATTAGTCGTGTCGTCTCATCGTCAAAAAAAGACAAAATTATAAGACGATAGGACTAAGTTGGGGAATCGAATGGTCTTTTAGCTGCATAGTTAATGGAAAAATGATTGAACTACGAGACGATCAGACAATCAAACTATAAGTCGATAGGACTAAACAATGATTGATTTTTTGGGCGACTGGAAGCGGACAGATTACTGTGGAAACCTCCGGAAGGAGGATAGGGGCCGGGAAGTGACTCTCCTGGGATGGGTTCAGAGGAGGCGAGACCTCGGAGGTCTCATCTTCATCGAGGTGAGGGACCGCTATGGCCTTGTACAAACGGTTTTCAACCCCGAGGCGAATCGCGAGGCGTATGAGAAGGTTCAAACCCTGCGAAACGAATATGTCGTCGGAGTCAGAGGAGAAGTTGTTTTGAGGCCCGAGGGAACGGCAAATTCCAAGCTCGCCACCGGAGAAATCGAGGTAGCTGTCAAAGAGGTGAAGATTCTCAATCCCTCTAAGACCCCGCCATTTCTTATTGAAGATGATGAAAAGGTCGAAGAAAATACACGACTTAAATATCGGTATCTCGATCTGAGAAAACCGGGTTTGCAGAAGAACCTGATTCTCCGGCATCAACTCGGTAAGGAGGTGAGAAATTATTTCGACCGCCATGGTTTTCTGGAGGTCGAAACACCCATGCTCACCAAGTCCACTCCTGAAGGAGCAAGAGATTTCCTTGTGCCGAGCCGTCTCAGCCCGGGCCATTTTTACGCCCTGCCGCAATCTCCTCAACTTTTCAAACAGATTCTGATGGTCGCCGGTTTTGACCGATACTTTCAGATCGTGAAATGTTTCAGGGACGAAGATCTCCGCTCGGACCGCCAGCCGGAGTTTACACAGATCGATGCGGAAATGTCCTTTGTTACAGTTGAGGATGTACGGAGAACGATGGAAGGGCTGATGGTTCACCTCTTTAAAGAGGTGTTGGGCATCGAACTTAAGACTCCGTTTCCGGTGTTGAGCTATGATGAGGCGATGGACCGGTATGGACTGGATAAGCCGGATATCCGCTTCGGTTTGGAATTGAGGGATCTATCCAAATCGCTGAAAGGTTCGACCTTTAAGTTGTTTCAGGATACACTGAGCGGAGGAGGGATCATCAAGGCGATTAATGTAAAGGGCGGGGCAAATTTTTCGCGGAAGGAAATTGATGATCTTACCCATTTTGTCTATGACTATGGAGCCAAAGGTCTGATTTCGGCCAAAGTGGGGCGGAATCAGTGGCAATCCACCCTCCAGAAATTCATCAGCGATGAAGAAAGAATAGCCATAGATAAAACCATGGAGGCCACCGAGGGTGATCTCCTTCTCCTGATCGCCGGTCCTTCAAAGGTTGTGAATCAATCGCTGGCAAACCTCCGCCTCCATCTCGGCAGGAAATTAGGGCTTATTGCCGAAGAGGAATACGGGTTCGTGTGGATTCTGGATTTCCCTCTCTTAGAATATGATGAGTCAGAAAAAAGATATGTGGCAGTCCACCACCCTTTCACCGCTCCGAAGGATGAGGATATTCCTAAATTGAAGGGAAATCCGGGAGAGGTGAGAGCCAAAGCCTATGACCTCGTCTTAAATGGTTCTGAGATCGGGGGGGGGAGTATCCGGAATCATCTAAAGGAAGTCCAAGCCCTTCTTTTTGAAAAGCTGGGGATGGGGGAGGAAGAGGCGAAGGAAAGGTTCGGGTTCCTATTAGAGGCACTCGAATACGGGACCCCTCCTCACGGAGGGATCGCTTTCGGGTTCGACCGGCTCGCCATGATCCTGAGCCATTCAGAGTCGATCCGGGATGTGATCGCCTTTCCTAAAACCCAGAAGGGAACCTGTTTGATGACCGACGCCCCTTCAAAGGTCGATGGAAAACAACTCGATGAACTGTGGATTAAATTGAAAGTTTAACAGGATGCTGAAAAACACCCATCTGCTTCGTTCCCCTTATCCTTCGTCGTTGCGGCGTACACCCAGGTACGCCTCACTCCTCAGGATTTCGGGCGCCTCGTATCTGGGCATTTTTGAGCATCCTGAATAAAAATGATTTTTTCAACAACCCGTTAAACTTTTAAAACGAGGAGAATAGAATGGCCATTGCAAAGAAAAAGAAGGCATTTCAAGGCAAAGTGGCGACTACCCAGTTTCCACTTCTGGATATCCAGGAGCCGAATCTCTACCGGCATGTCTTCCCTTATGATGAAGTCTGCCGGACCGAATTCGACAACCGGTTTGTCTTCATCGATCCACCTGAGGAAATCTTTATTACCGATACCACGTTTCGCGATGGGCAACAGGCAAGGCCCCCCTATACCGTGGATCAGATCGTTGACCTTTATGACATGCTCCACAAACTCGGAGGCGTGAATGGGGTGATACGTCAGTGCGAATTCTTCCTTTATAGCGATAAGGACAAGGAAGCGTTGAGACGGTGCCAGGAAAGAAATTACCGATATCCCGAGATCACCGGATGGATTCGCGCCGTCAAAGAGGATTTCAAGCTGGTCAAAGAGATGGGGCTGAAAGAGACAGGGATCCTCACTTCGGTATCCGATTACCATATCTTCTTAAAATTGAAGAAGAACCGGAGGGTGGTGTTGCGGGAGTATCTCTCCATTGTTTCTGCAGCTCTGGATCTGGGGATCACACCGAGGTGCCACTTTGAAGATGTCACCCGCGCAGATATTTATGGGTTCTGTATTCCCTTTGCACAGGATATCATGCGACTTTCCGAAGAGGCCAAACTGCCGGTCAAGATCCGGCTCTGCGATACCCTGGGTTATGGTGTCACCTATCCGGGGGCAGCCCTTCCGCGATGTGTGCCAAAGATCATACGGGCTCTGATCGATGATGCCGGAGTGCCTTCCGAATGCCTGGAGTGGCATGGCCATAACGATTTCTACAAGGGTTTGATCAATGCGACCACCGCCTGGCTCTATGGGTGCTCGTCAGCCAATGGCACCCTCCTGGGCTTTGGAGAGAGGACGGGCAATGCACCCATCGAAGGGCTCGTCATGGAATATATTAGCCTGGTAGGTCACAACAATGGGATTGATACGACGATGATCACCGAGATCCGGAATTATTTAGAACGTAACATCGGCGTCCACATTCCTCCCAATATGCCTTTTGTTGGAGCCGCCTTTAATTCCACAAGCGCAGGCATTCATGCGGACGGCATTCTGAAAAACGAAGAGATCTATAATATCTTCAACACCTCCAAGATTTTGAACCGTCCTATTTCAATTTCGGTCAATGATAAATCCGGATTGGCTGGCATTGCCCAGTGGATCAACTCCCACTTTGCCCTTACCGGAAAAGACAGGGTCGAAAAGACCCATCCGGGGGTGGGAAAGATGAACCGCTGGGTAACGAAGCAATATGAGGATGGAAGAACGACTGCGATCTCCGACCAGGAGATGGAGAAAGTGGCCAGAAAATATCTCGCTGAGATCTTCGTCTCAGAGTTCGATATGTTGAAAGCAAGGGCGAGAGAGATGGCTTATCACATCATCGAACGGGTGATCGAGGAGCCCGGAATGAAGTCGATGAATGCAGAACAGATCGAGCCTATCTTGCAATCCATGGTGGATGAATATCCCTATTTGCAGTATGTTTATGTGGTCAACCTATATGGGATAAAGATTACGCGGACCATCTGCCAGCCAGTCGATCAAGCGAAGTTCGCCAATGTCCCAGTAGGGGAGAATTACTCTGATCGCCCCTGGTTTATCAATCCATTAAAGGATGGGAAGATTCACGTCACCGACCTTTATTCTTCGAAGCATACCGGCGCGCTCTGTATCACTCTCTCCGGGCCGATTCGCAGCGAAGCAGGAGAGATCAAAGGCGTCCTCGGACTGGATATCCGGTTCGAAGATCTGACCAAGAGCGAAGAAGAGTAGTTAGTCAGAGAATAAAATCTCGTATAACGTTGTTGAAACTCGTATCGAGGCTCGTCTTTCGAAACTTGAGACTCGAGTATCCAGCATCAAGCTTCGAGGTTCGATACGAGCATCGTCACCCTTCACCGTTAGACGATCAACCAAACGAGATTCGCTTACGTCACCTTGGCCAAAAAACAGGAGAGGATTACATAAAAGATGATCCTGACAGAGACCTTAAAAAAAGCGAGTAAATTATTTCCTCAAAAGCAGGCAATTGTCTGCGGAGGAAAACGGTGGACCTATCGAGAATTTCATGACAGGGTCAACCGGTTCTCTAACAGCCTTAAAGCCTTTGGAATCGATAAGGATGATAAAGTAGCGATCCTCCTTCCGAACTGCCACACTTTTTTGGAAACCTATTATGGGATCGCTCAAATCGGAGCCACTTCCGTCCCTATCAACATCAGGCTTTCGCCCGGAGAGATCGCCTTCATTCTGCAGGATTCAGAATCGAAGGTGTTGATTGTGGATCCGGTTTATCAAAAGCAGATCGATCCGACCAGAGAGAAGATTTCAGGGATCAAGAAAATCATCTGGACAGGAGATGGCATCAAAGTTCAGGAAGACCGAGACCTCCATTACGAGAAAATCTTGGGGCAGGGAAATCCGAGTTCACCCCAGGAAACGATTATTACCGGTGAAGATATAGCCCAGATCTACTACACCAGCGGCACAACCGGCCGCCCCAAGGGCGTCATGCTTTCGCATAAGAATGTGACAACGCATGCCCTGGGAACGATTGCGGAGATCCATCTGACAGACCGGGATGTCTGGATCCATGTCGCCCCTCTGTTTCACCTTGCGGATGCCTGGGCGACGTGGGCCATCACCTGGGTCGGTGGCACACATGTCCTGGTTAGAGAGTTTGACTCCAAAGCTGTCCTCGAGACGATTCAAAAGGAGAGGGTCACTCTCACCAATCTCATTCCTACCATGCTCAACCTCATGGTCAATTATCCGGAGGTCGGAAAATACGATTACAACAGTTTAAGGGTGCTTTTGAGCGGGGGAGCGCCTATCGCACCCGAAGTGGTCCGAAAGATCGTCGAGACCTTCAAGTGCGACTACATCCAGACCTACGGGATGACCGAGACAAGTCCCTATCTGACGGTTTCGATCTTAAAGGGACACTTAAAAACGTTACCCGACAAGGAGCAGCTTAAATTTAAGTCGAAGACAGGAAGAGAGTTTATCAGTGTCGAACTGAAAGTGGTCAATGATAAGGGTGAGGAGATTAAGAAAGACGAGAAAGAGGTGGGCGAGATCATTGTTCGAGGAGATATTGTTACCAAAGGCTACTGGAAACTTCCGGAAGAGACTGCAAAAGCAATCAAAAACGGGTGGCTCCATACGGGCGATATGGCAGTGATAGATGAGGAAGGATACGTCACGATTGTTGACCGGAAGAAGGATATGATTCTGACCGGCGGGGAGAATGTCTATTCGACCGAGGTGGAGAATGTGCTTTACATGCACCCTGCCATATTAGAGTGCGCGGTCGTTGGCGTGCCCGATGAAAAATGGGGCGAAGCGGTAAAAGGTGTTGTTGTTTTAAAGCAAGGGCAGACGGCTGATGAACAGGAGATTATTCGTTTTTGCAAGGATCGGATCGCCCACTATAAGGCTCCCAAATCAATCGACTTCATCGCAGCTCTACCGAGAACCGGTTCCGGAAAGATCCAGAAAAAAGGGTTGAGGGATCAATACTGGAAAGGCTATGAGAAGAAGGTCCATTAAAACCTCGTATCAAAATGGTCAATTATAGTGAACGACATTGAAAAATAGTCATTGCGAGGAGCGAAGCGACGTGGCAATCCCATGAGATTGCTTCACTTCGTTCGCAATGACACATGGTGGATGTCAACTTATTTAAGTCGTTCACTATAGCAATGATCAATTAGCAATTCTTCCAAAAAAATAAATTCCCATGGCGTACACATCTGAGTTAAAGCAATTAATCAAGAGAGTGGAGGAGACCAGACCCCTGCGTCTTGAGAAGAAGAGGCAAGGGACGGAATTTCCGAGGATGAGCCTTGTGGAAAAAGAAGAAAGGCTGAGGAAGTTTCATCCTTCCTATAAGGAGAACTCGTTGCAGGAACTGAAGGTTGGGCCGAGTAAAGGTTATTCTGTTGCTCCTGAGTTCTGTGAGATATTGGAATCGTGGAGCAGGATCGATCCCGACCGAATTGATCTTTCAAAGATCACCTATGAAACCGATGTACTGATTGTCGGAGGAGGTGGAGCGGGGACAGCCGCGGCCCTGCTCGCCCACGACAATGGCGTTAGGGTTATCCTCGCCACTAAATTGAGACATGGCGATGCCAATACGATGATGGCTGAAGGTGGAATCCAGGCGGTTTCAAAACCGGGAAAGGATTCACCTTATTACCATTACCTCGATACCATCGGAGGTGGGCACTTTAAAAATATCCCTCTACTGGTCTATACCCTCGTGACTCAGGCTCCTTCGGTCATGCAATGGCTGGAGGGATTGGGCGCCATGTTTGATAAGAAACCGGATGGAAACCTCAAAGTATTTCACCTCGGCGGGATGTCAAGAAAAAGAGATCACGTTGCTGCAGACATCACTGGAACCGAGATCATGCGGACGATCCGCGACGAGGCCAGAAATAGGGAAGGAATCCGGGTCCTCGAATTTTCTCCTGTTGTGGAGCTCGTTCTGAACGAACGGGGTGAGTGCGCAGGGGCTATTCTTTACAATCTCGAAACAGAAGAATATTTTCTGGTTAAGGCAAAAGCGGTGATTCTTGCAACCGGCGGCTCGGGCCGGTTACACATTGGCGGTTTTCCCACAACCAATCATTATGGAGCAACAGGGGATGGCCTTGCTCTTGGCTATCGATGCGGAATTGGTGTCTGTTTCCTTCATACGTCTCAATACCATCCCACAGGTGCGATCTTTCCGGAACAGGCTGAGGGGCTTCTCGTCTCTGAAAAATTCCGTGGAGCTGGGGCCCATCTGCTTAATATCGATGGCGAACAATTTGTCTGCGAGACAGAGCCGAGGGATGCATGCGCCTCCTCCATCATTCGGGAATGCATCCAGATGGGCAAAGGGGTTCCTAATGCAACAGGAAAAGCAGGGGTTTGGTTGGATTCTCCCATGATTGATCTCCTCCACGGAGAAGGCGCCCTAACAAAAGAGTTTGTCGGTAAATATAAACTTTTTAAAAGATACGGAATTGATATTACAAAAGAGCCCATGCTTGTTTATCCAACGCTTCACTACCAGAATGGAGGGTTGGAGTTCAATGAAAGAGGGGAGACTTCTATTCCCGGTCTTTATGCTGCCGGAGAAGTAACCGGAGGAGTCCATGGTGAAAACCGATTGGGGGGAAATTCACTCATGGATGTCCTTGTCTTTGGGAGGATTGCTGGAAAGAATGCGGCCCTTTATGCAAAGGAGAAAGTTCAGGATGGGCGGTTTACGCTCGATCATGTGAGAAAATTTCATCAGGAACTTGAAAGGGCAGGGGTTGACCGAAAAAGAATATCACCCATCCTCCTTCCTGACTACTCAAATCCCTCAGTGAAGAGGAGACAATTGACCACAGAGTATCAAGGAACGATTAGATAAAATTGATTTTAGATTTCAAACTGCAGATTGCAAATTGGTGAAAAACTTCAATCTGAAATCTTAAATCTGAAATTTGAAATAGGAGTGTTATGGGGATCACCCAGGATCTGGCAAAATATTGTGGTGAGTTGAAATTTAATCAACTCTCCGATGAAGTCATTGATCGGGTGAAGTATTTTTTATTTGACTTCATTGGTGTGGCCTGCCGTGGCTCCTTGGAAGATTCATCCCAAAGTATGACCCGGTTTATCCAGGAGATGCGCAGTGGGAACCGGGGCGGAGTCCTCATCGGAACTAAAGAGAGAGCCCCTTTCATCTATTCAGCCCTTGGCAATGGTGTTTTTGGACATGCGATTGAGATGGACGATGTGAACAATGAATCCTCGCTTCATCCTGGTGTCGTCGTTTTCCCTTCTGCACTGGCCACAGGCGAGATGGTCAAAGCAAATGGCAAGAAATTGATTGAGGCGGTTGTCCTTGGATATGAAATAATGGTCCGTTTGGGGAAGGCGATCGGTCCCGCAAATAGCTATGCTCGGGGATTCCATCCAACAGCCACTTGCGGGACCTTTGGATCGAGTGTGGCTGCAGCAAAAATCATAGGCCTCAATGAGGGAAGCATCACCAGCGCCATGGGGATTGCCGGAAGCCAGGCTGGCGGCTCGATGGAGTATCTGGCACAGGGGGCATGGACAAAGCGATTCCATGCCGGTTGGGCAGCTCACAGCGGGATGATCTCCGCCCTGCTCGCGAAGAAGGGATTCAGAGGACCCGCTTCGATCATTGAAGGCAGAGACGGATTTTTGCATTCTTACTCCAATGGAGCGGATGCAACCAAAGTATTAGAAGGAATCGGTTCCGGATTTGAGATCCTTCGCACTTCAGTAAAGCCATACGCCTGCTGCCGTTATATGCAGCCTCCCATTGATGCTATTTTGAAAATCATGAAAGAGAATAATTTCAAACCTGAGCAAGTGGAGAAGGTCAATCTTGGGCTTCTGAGCGCTGGGGCATCTCTCATTGCTGAGCCGGCAGGAATGAAATATCGTCCCCAATCGATTGTCGATGCCCAGTTCAGCATGCCTTTTGGGGCGGCCGTTGCGCTCCTTTATAAAAAGGCAGGACTGGGAGAGTTCCGGCTTTCCAGGATCAGGTCCGCAGAAATAAAGGAAATGATGCAGAAAGTGGAATATAGGGTGGATACTGAATTGGATCGAACTTTTCCAGGGCAGTGGTGCGCCACCGCAGAGATTTTATTGACGAACGGCATGAGGTATTTTACAAAAGTGGAATATTGTAAGGGCGATCCTGAAAACCCTTTGTCCTGGGATGAATTGACAGAAAAGTTTCATGATCTGAGCAATCGATTATGGGATAAAGGACGACGGACTAAGATTGTTGACCAGGTAAAAAACTTTGAAAAAATTCGAGACCTGAAGGAATGGTCTTCGCTGTTGTTAAGGAATAGATAACCCATCATAAGGAGAAAGAAATATGGAAGACATCGGATGCAATTGTGCAAAGTGTGCAGTGGTTGAGAAGATTTGCAGGCTGGAAAAGGGAAGAGGGCCTGCATCATGCCCTACGAAAAAGGAAGGACCAACCCTGGAAGAGGCGTTAGAGAGATATGATGATGTTGAAATCAAGGAGTTTGCACGGGCGGCTTCAGTTCAAGAGGGAGCATGTTATGCGATGCGAGATGCCAAGCCGTTTGTGATGATTCCGACCAAAAGCAGAATTGAAGAGCTGATCGAATTCTCCCAGAGGATGGGCTATAAGAGGCTTGGCCTGGCTTTCTGCGGAGGGCTTACCTATGAGGCCGCAGTCCTCTCCGAGATCCTGGATAAACATGGTTTTGAAGTCATCTCGGTATCCTGTAAGGTGGGAGGAATTCCAAAGGAGAGAATTGGCATTAAGGATGAGGAGAAGATTCGGATCGGTGAGTTTGAGCCAATGTGCAATCCCATTGCCCAGGCAAAAATCTTGAATCATGCCGGGACCGATTTCAATATCATGTTGGGGCTTTGTCTTGGTCACGATTCTCTTTTCTTGAAATATATTGATGGTCTGACAACGGTTTTTGCAGTCAAAGACCGAGTCACAGGGCATAATCCGATGGCTGCTCTCTATACCCACAAGTCTTATTATCAGCGGCTAATGAAGATGGAATTCGGAAGTCCAGAAGAGATGAAGAGCAGGTTGGTTTCGTATGACAAGGGATAGAGAGAAAGGAAAACTTTAATGCCCTCCTTTGGACAAAGGGGAAATTTTCAAACTCCAATAATCTCTTCTATAAAGATTTACACCCATTAGTAATCAAACGTCCCCTTCACGATTCTTAATAATTTTGGGCTTGACATTTATTTTTAAAAGCGTTAACGTTAACGCATCATTCTAACATAAACCATTTAGAAGAGGAAAGGAGGTAACAAAATGGAAGGCATGGAAAAGATTGCAACGAAACCAGTTGGGATAACAGATACGACCCTTCGTGACGGTCATCAATCCAATTTGGCCACACGAATGAGGGTTGAGGATATGGTGCCCATTGCCGAAGAGCTGGATCAAGCGGGTTTTTATTCCGCGGAGGTATGGGGAGGAGCAACTTATGATGTCTGCCATCGATTCTTAGGGGAGGATCCCTGGGAGAGGGTGAGAATTTTAAAGAAAGTGATGCCGAAAACACCCTTTCAGATGCTTCTTCGGGGGCAGAATTTAGTGGGTTACCGTCATTACGCTGATGATCTGGTAGAAGCATTTGTGGAAAAGTGTGCCGAGGTTGGGATTGATATCTTTCGAGTTTTTGATGCGGTCAATGACGAACGTAACTTTGAAACTGCGTTTAAAGTGATTAAAAGATGTGGCAAGCATATTCAGGGAACGATCTGCTATTCTCTCACCGAAACGCGCATGGGAGGGCCGATTTACAATATCAACTACTATCTTGAGAAGGCTAAGATTTTAGAATCGATGGGAGCGGATTCGATCTGCATCAAAGATATGGCGGCATTGATCGCTCCGTATGATGCCTACGAGCTGATTAAAGCGCTTAAAAAAACCGTGAAAGTTCCTCTCCAGATTCACACCCATTATACAAGTGGAATGGGAACCATGACCTATTTGAAGGCAATTGAGGCCGGAGTGGATGTCGTTGATACTGCGCTCGCCCCATTTGCCCTTCGTTCTTCCCAGCCCGCGGTGGAGCCTCTTCTTGTAGCCATTCAGGGAACGCCCTGGGATCCAAAGATCGACCTTTCGAAGCTGTTGAAGTTAGG
This sequence comes from Deltaproteobacteria bacterium, assembly GCA_016875195.1. GTDB lineage: Bacteria > Desulfobacterota > BSN033 > BSN033 > UBA1163 > RBG-16-49-23. The sequence continues at coordinate 19,191 of VGRY01000042.1, read as the reverse complement.
AGAATATCTGGAGTCGATCGCTCCGAAATATCGCGATTTTCTTGATACGACAAAGATGTCTGTCATTGATACGGCGGTGCTCAAACATCAGATTCCTGGAGGAATGATTTCAAACATGGTGAGCCAGCTTAGACAGCAAAATGCCCTCCACAGAATTTCGGAGGTCTATGCGGAACTGCCCCGGACTCGAAAAGATCTCGGGTTTCCTCCGCTGGTGACGCCCACCTCACAGATCGTAGGAGTTCAAGCCGTGCTCAATGTTCTTTTCGGCCGTTACAAGATGTTGTCAAAAGAAACACAGGACTATGTTTACGGCCTTTATGGAAAATCGCCTGTTCCGATATCGGATGAAATCAAGAAGACAGTGCTTAAGGGATATAAGAAAGGGAAGGACCCCATCACCTGCCGTCCTGCGGATGTTATTGAACCGGAGTTAGAAAAGGTAAAAGAGGAGACAAAAGGTCTGGCCAAAGACCTTTACGACACTTTGATTTATGCGCTGTTCCCCCAGACTGGAACACAGTTTTTAAAATGGAAATATGGTTTGGAGCCTGTACCGGATAAGGTAAAGCCAAAAACCATGGAGGAGATTAAGCGGGAAGATGAAGCAATCGCCAAAGCCAAAGCTGAGGCTCAGAAGAAATAGTGGTAGAAAGGAGAGGTCCGGAGAAGGGCCTCTCCTTTCATTCACGCGAAGAGATGAATAAGAAAGTCAATATAAAAGATATTGCCAAACTTGCCAACGTATCCCACACGACTGTTTCTAGAGCCCTTAACAATAAATCCCGCATTCGCAAGGAAACCAGAGAAAAGATTCTCTCCATTGCAAAAGAGTTGGGTTATCGGCCCAATTTCGTTGCCAGAAGTTTGGTGATGAAACGGACCAAAACTCTGGGTTTGGTCATTACGAATATTGCCAATCCTTTTTATACCGAATTAGCCCAGGGGATTGAGAAGACCGCCACCAAGTTAGGATACAGTATTATCCTCTGCAGCACCCAGTCTGATATCTCCACTGAAAAACAGTATATTGAAATGCTACGGAGTAAGGGAGTGGATGGAATTATCTTCTCCTCTGCCCATATGGAAGATCCCAATATCGTCGAATTGGCCGAGGAGGAATTTCCCATTGTGCTGGTCAATCGAAGGACCTACCATCCGACCGTAAAAGAGAAAGTGGATTACGTGGGGGTGGATAATCTCCATGGAGGGTTTTTAGCTGTGGAACACCTGATCCGACTCGGTCATAAGAGAATAGGGGTGATCGGCGGGTCTGTGGAGTCCTCGGTTGGCCTTGAGCGATTGGAAGGCGGAAAGAAAGCGCTTCAGGTCTATGAATTGGCACAGAGAAGCGATTATTTCCTCGAAGGGAATTTTTTAAAAAGATCGGGGTATCATCGAGGAAAAGAATTTCTTAAGATGGGGGTGATGCCCACTGCAATCTTTGCCACCAATGACTACATGGCCCTGGGCGTTTATCAAGCACTCCTTGAGGAGAGAATCAGGATACCGGATGATGTGGCCCTGGTTGGATTCAACGATATTGAATTTTCAGCGATGAAAGGGATTGAGTTGACAACGATTGGCCAGAAAAAATTTGAGATGGGTGCAATAGCGGTTGAGATGCTGGTGGGAAGAATTGAAAAGAGGGAGGATCAGCCTTCCGGGAGAGAAATTTTTCTCGAGCCAGAACTGATCGTCCGGAAAACCTGCGGCTTTCATTTAAAAAGATATCAACGGGAATCTATCAGTCCTTCACCCCTCACACTCTCTCCCGAAGGGAGAGGATGAAGGGGAAGGAAGAACTTTTATTAAGAGAGGAGGAGAGTTTATGGGAAGAAATAAGATATCGATCATTGGAGCAGGATTTGTCGGAGCTACGGCGGCACACTGGGCGGCTGCAAAGGAATTAGGGGATATTGTTTTGGTCGATATCCTGGAAGGGATTCCACAGGGCAAGGCCCTTGATCTTTTTGAATCTTCGCCGATTGAAGGTTTTGATGCAAATGTCGTTGGAACCAACTCGTACGAAGAGACAAAAGGTTCGGATATCGTCATCATCACCTCAGGGGTTCCAAGGAAACCAGGGATGAGCCGGGAGGATCTGCTTGACATTAACCGGAAGATCATTGAATCCGTAGTCGCCGAGGTGGTCTCAAGGTCTCCGAACGCCATCCTCATCATGGTGACCAATCCGCTGGATACCATGACCTATTTAGCCATAAAAAAGAGTGGATTGCCGAGAGAAAGGATCATGGGAATGGCAGGAGTTCTGGATACGGCCAGATACCGGTCTTTCATTGCAATGGAATTGGGAGTCTCTGTTGAAGATATTCAGGCACTCCTCTTAGGAGGGCACGGAGATGAGATGGTTCCTCTTCCAAGATATACCACCGTCAGCGGTATTCCCCTGTCACAGCTTCTGCCAAAAGAAAAGATTGACAAACTGGTGGACCGGGCTCGTAAAGGCGGCGGAGAGATCGTCAATCTTCTCAAAACCGGGAGCGCCTTCTACGCCCCTTCAGCAGGGGTGATTCAAATGGCAGAGGCCATTCTCAGGGATAAAAAGAGAATTCTCCCCTGTTGTGTCTATTTGAACGGAGAATATGGGTTGAAGGATATCTGCTTTGGAGTGCCGGTGAAGCTTGGTGCAAAAGGTGTGGAGTCTATCATCGAGCTCGACCTGACCGCAGAGGAGAAGAGCCTGGTTGCTAAGTCGGCAGAGAGCGTGAAGAAAAGCATCCTGGAGTTGAAAATATAGAAAAAACGTGGCCCGTGTCCGTGTCTCGTGTCCGTTGAATCTAAGAATGAGAAGACAGGAGATGAAAGAGATCAATTCAGGTTGAGTATCACGGTCACGGATCGCGGTCACGAAACAACGGGGAAAACATGCGAGAGATTGATGTGAAGTTGATCACCGAAAAAGTGAGGAACCTCTGCATGGAGGCGAACACGGACCTGGGAGAAGATGTGCTTCAGGTTTTTGATCGGGCCATGCAAAAAGAGGAATCCTCCCTTGGAGTGGAGATATTGAAGGAGTTGAAAGAGAATGCCAGAATCGCAAGGGAAGAAAAGGTAGCCATCTGTCAGGATACAGGGTTTGCCGTGGTCTTCGTCGAATTAGGGCAGGAGGTTCACCTGGTTGGCGGTGGGCTGAAAGAGGCAATCTTTGAAGGGGTCCGGCAAGGATATCGTGACGGATATCTGAGAAAATCGATCTGCCACCCCTTTACCCGGGCCAATACCGGAGATAATACTCCGGCCATCATCCATACAGAGATTGTCCCCGGTGAGCAGGTGAAGATCACCGTTGCTCCCAAAGGTGGCGGCAGTGAAAATATGAGCCGGGTGGTCATGCTTACCCCATCCGATGGGAAAGAAGGCATCAAGCGCTATGTGGTTCAGAGGGTAAAGGAATCCGGTTCGAATCCCTGCCCTCCAACGATTGTCGGAGTGGGAATTGGAGGAACGTTCGAACTGGCTGCATTACTTGCCAAGAAGAGCCTCCTCCGGCCTCTCGGGAGCAAGAATGAAGACCAGGAACTGGATAAATTGGAATCAGAGATCCTGGGAGAGATTAATAAATTGGGTATTGGACCGCAGGGGTTGGGGGGACGGACAACATCACTGGCGGTGCACATCTTGATGATGCCCTGCCATATCGCCAGTTTTCCTCTTGCTGTCAACATCCAGTGCCACGCCCAGAGACACAAAGATGTAATGATTTAAGGAGATAGGGAGATGAGGAGGTGGGGGATAAAAAAATAGTCACCCCATCGCCCAATCCCCCTATCTCCCCATTGTTCGTTTAATGGAGGATTTATGACCGAGTTGATTCGCTTAAAGACTCCTTTGGCCGATAAGGATGTTGAAAAATTGAAGATCGGCGATCGGGTTATGATCAGCGGCGTGATCTATACGGGAAGGGACGCTGCACATAAGAGGCTTTTTGATCTATTAAAAGAAGGAAAAGAACTTCCTTTTGACATTCAAGGTCAGATTATATATTATGTCGGCCCAACACCCGCTAAACCAGGGCAGGTCTTCGGATCGGCAGGTCCGACGACCAGTTACCGGATGGATGCTTATGCTCCTACGTTGATGGAGAAAGGTCTGAAAGGGATGATTGGAAAGGGCATGCGATCCGATGCGGTCAAAGAAGCAATGAAGAAATACCGGGCGGTCTACTTTGCGGCGACCGGTGGGGCAGGCGCTCTCCTGGCTAAAAAAGTGAAGAAGGCAGAGGTGGTGGCTTATGAAGACCTTGGCCCGGAGGCCATTCGAAGACTTGAAGTTGAAAACCTCCCGGTGATCGTGATCAATGATGTGAATGGAAACGACCTCTATATCGAGGGGGAGAGGACATACCGGCAAGAATAAACGGAGAGATGTTCGTTTTGTCGTCAATATTGTTTTATTATTTGAATATAAGCTGATTGGAGTGATCCGTCATGAAAATCGAATTGACGCGTGAGAAAGTTCACAACGAGTTTGCAAAGAAGGTGGAGTTGATCAGCGGGCAAAACCTCTTCGCCTGTTATCAGTGCGGAAACTGCACGGCCGGATGTCCGGTGGCTTTTGCCATGGAGGTCGGCCCCCATGAAGCCATCCGGTATACTCTTTTAGGTCTTGAGGAGGAAGCGCTCAAAGTCAATACCTTCTGGCTCTGCGCCTCCTGCCTCCAGTGCACCTCGAGGTGCCCGAAGGGGATCGATATTGCCAGGGTGATGGACGCATTGAGAATGGTCGTCTTAAGGAAGAAAGATCGAAAAGATCATATCCAGGTTTCTGAATTTCCGGAGGGCTTTCTGGAAAGAGTTCCACAGATCGCATTTATCAGTGGATTTAGGAAGTTTTTGACATAAGTGGTTACTCATAAAACATCAGCAAATGGTGACAAATCCGAAGCACGAAATCCGAAATTCGAAACAATACCAAATGACCGAATGTTAAAAATTCAAAACTTTAAAATAAGACTCTTTGAAATTTGATCATTTGAATTTCGGGTTTGTTTCGGATTTCGATATTCGAATTTCTTATTTTTGGGGTTACTATGGATTATCTCTATTTTCCAGGATGCACGCTTTACACCAAGGCGAAAAATCTTGATCAGACAGCCCGGGACTGCTCCTTGCTCCTTGGATTTGAATTGAAGGAGCTTCCGAACTGGACCTGCTGTGGAGCTACTTTCCCATTGTCCACGGACAATATCATGGCCCTGCTTCCGCCATCGAGAATTTTAGCCAGAGCAAGAGAGCAGGGGACAACGCTGACGACCCTCTGCGCGATCTGTTTCAACGTGATCAAACGGACGAACCGATTGATTCAGAATGACGGTGAGAAACGGGAGAAGATCAATAACTTTATTGAGATGAACTACCAGGGAGACCTCAAGGTCCTTCACTATCTGGAGATCCTGAAACAGGAGATCGGTTTTTCTCAGATCAGAGAAAAAGTAAAGAAGCCGCTGGCCGGGCTGAAGACGGCAGCCTATTACGGATGTATGCTCCTACGGCCGTTTGATGAAATGGGGTTTGACGACAAGGAGAAGCCCACCCTGTTTGAGGAGTTTCTGGAAGCGATGGGTGCAGAACCCATTGATTTTCCCTATAAGATCGAATGCTGCGGGTCTTTTCAATCCGTTGGATCGCCTGACGTAGCCACCGAATGTAGCTATAAGATTCTGGGCTCTGCCGTTAAGAACGGGGCAGAGGTTGTGGTTTCCACCTGCCCGATGTGCACTTTCAATATCGACCATAAGCAGGCCGACATCAAGCAGAAATACCTGGACTTCAAACCCATTCCGGTCCTCTATTTTACGCAGCTTCTCGGGATGGCCATGGGGCGGGGGGATCAGACTCTTGGGTTTGAACAAAACTTTGTAGATCCACTTCCTTTGCTTAAACAGAAAGGGTTGCTCTAATCATCACACGACTGGGCCAGAAATGGTGATTGAAAATACGAAGCACGAAATCCGAAATCCGAAACAATTTCAAAGAATCAAATTACAAATGTTCAAAAGAACATTTAATAAATTTGAATTTTGAACATTCGGATTTGTTTCGAATTGGTCCGAGACGGACGCTTCGCCCGATATTCGATATTCGAATTTTGGATGAAACTGATTCTTGTAGGTAAGTGTGACATTGAATAACTATTCTGCTAAAAATTCATTTATAAAGCGGGCGATGGTGATCGGTGGGGGCATTGCCGGCATTTCCGCATCCATTGACATTGGGAATGCTGGATATGACGTTGTTCTGGTTGAAAGGCTTCCTTCCATCGGCGGAAGGATGCTTCAGCTTTCAGAGACCTTCCCCACACTCGATTGCGCCCAGTGCACCCTCACTCCTAAAACTGTAGAAACAGGGCAGCACCCCCATATTAAACTTCTCACCTATTCGGAAGTGGCTCAAGTAGAAGGAAAAGCAGGGGACTTCACTGTAAAAATCCGTCGGAAGGCAGGTTATGTGGACTGGGAAAAATGCACGGGCTGTGGCCTCTGCCAGGAGAAATGTCCTTCGAAAAAGCCTTCCGATTTCGATCGATCCATGGGTCTGGGAAAGGCGATCTACACGCTTTCACCTCAAGCCGTTCCGAATAAGCCTGTCATCAATCCATCCAACTGCCGCTATTTTTTAGAGAAGAAATGCAGGGTCTGCGAGAAGGTCTGTCCGGTTGGAGCCATTGATTACGAACAGCAGGACCGTTTTGTCGAAGAGAAAGTCGGAGCCATTGTCATAGCCGTGGGTTTTGACCTGATCCCGATGGAGACATTCGGCGAATATGGTTATGGAGCGGTTCCGGATGTGATCGATGGTTTGGCCTTTGAAAGACTTAATTCCGCATCCGGACCGACAACGGGTGTCATTAAAAGACCTTCGGATGGCAAGGTTCCGAAGGAGGTTGTTTTTATCCAGTGTACTGGATCAAGGGATCCGGAACGGTATATGCCTTACTGCTCGCGGGTCTGCTGTATGTATACGGCCAAGCATGCCAGGCTTTATAAACATAAAGTCCATGACGGGCAGGTCTATATCTTCTATATGGATATCCGCTCCACTGGAAAGGGATACGAAGAATTCATCCAGCAGGGAATGGAAGAAGAGGGGATCCTCTATCTCCGCGGCAGGGTCTCGCGGATTTTCAGGGATGATGGAAAGGTTGTGATCTGGGGTGTGGACACCCTGACAGGAAAGAAGGTGGAAGTCGCAGCGGACATGGTGGTTCTGGCCACAGCCATCATTCCACAAGCAGAGGCAAAGGGGTTGGCTCAAAAGCTGGGAGTCAATACGGATGAATACGGGTTCTTCACAGAGGCGGAGAGAAAACTGAGGCCAGTGGAAACAAATAAAGAAGGGATCTACCTCGCAGGTTGTGCGCAGGGGCCGAAAGATATCGCCGATGCTGTGGCCCATGCCAACGGAGCGGCCAGCAAAGTCCAGGCGCTGTTTGCAAAAAATTAGAGGAGAATATCGAAATCCGAAGCACGAAATCCGAAACAAACACGAATTTTCTAAATTAGAATGACCCAAACAAATAGAGGTTGTTTTGAATTTTGAAAATTAGAATTTTGGATTTGTTTCGAGTTGGTCCGAAACGGACGCTTCGCCCGATATTCGAATTTCGAGTTTATTCATAAACATCATCATTACGAGCAGAACGAATCAGGCATATTAGAATCGCATCATGAAGAAATTGGGTGTTTTTATCTGCCATTGCGGAGTGAATATTGCGGGCACCGTTGATGTAAAATCTGTGGCTGAAAAGATGGGCAACGTGGAAGATGTCAGCCATAGCACGGACTACATCTATATGTGCTCCGAGCCGGGACAGCAACTCATCCGTGAGGCCGTCCGTGAGAAGGGGTTGGAAGGAGTTGTTGTTGCGTGCTGTTCACCGAGCATGCATGAGAACACCTTCAGAAAGGCAGTCAAGTCGGAAGGGATGAACCCTTATCTCTGCGAGATTGCCAATATCCGGGAGCAGTGCAGCTGGGTCCACCAGAAGGAGAAGGAGAAGGCGACCGAGAAGGCCGGTGAGATCATCCTTGCGACCCTAAAGAAGGTGAGAGAGAATGAGAAGCTTGAGGCTATCTCGGTTTCCATTAATCGGAGCGCGCTTGTCATCGGCGGAGGCATCGCCGGCATGACAGCGGCCCTTGATCTGGCAGAGGGAGGATATGAAGTGATCCTACTCGAACGGGAGCAGGCCCTGGGCGGTCACATGACCCAGCTTTCAAAAACTTTCCCCGACCTTCATCCCGCACTTCCGGATCTTCTCACAAAGGCCTTGGAGATAGAGCATCATCCAAAGATCGATCTTCACTGTTACTCAGAGATGGAGGACGTGAAGGGATATGTTGGAAATTTTGATCTGACCATCAGGAGAAAGCCCACCTATGTGAATTGGGAGAGATGCAATGGTTGCAGCCTCTGTATCAAAGACTGCCCCGTGGAGTATGTGTCCGAATTTGATCGAGGATTAGGCGTTCGAAAGGCGATCGATCTCCGCTATCCGCAGAGCGTTCCCAAGAAGCCTGTGATCCATCGTGACCATTGCCGGTATTTCATTGATGGGAGTTGTAAAAGATGTGAAGAGGTTTGTCCTGAGAAAGCGATCTGTTTTAGCCAGGAGGAAGAAAAGATTCCAAAGAGGGTGGGGGCCATTGTCGTAGCGACCGGGTACGAGCTTTATCCGAAAGAAGAATTGGGAGAGTATGGATATGGACAGATTCCGGATGTGATTGATGGTCTTGCCCTTGAACGGATGCTTTCAGTTGATGGGCCAACTAAGGGAAAGATCCTCCGGCCTTCTGATGGAAAGGTTCCGAAGGAGATGGTCTTCATCCAGTGTGTGGCATCGAGGGACCCGGACCGGTATATGCCTTACTGCTCACGGATCTGCTGCATGTACACAGCGAAACAGGCAAAGATCTATAAAGAGCAGGTCCTTGACGGACAGCCCTATATCTTCTATATGGATATCCGGTCGGATGCAAAGGGCTACGAGGAATTTTTACAGAAGACGATCGAGGAGAAAGGGCTCCTCTACCTCAGAGGCAGAGTCTCCAGAGTTTTTCAGGATAATGGAAAGGTGAAAGTGTTGGGAGTGGATACGCTCACCGGGAAAATGGTTGAAGTGGCAGCGGATATGGTCGTATTGGCCACTGCTGTTGTTCCGAGTGATGGCGTGAAAGATCTGGCCGCAAAACTGAGGGCAACCGCGGACCGTCATGGTTTTTTAACAGAGGCCCATATCAAGCTCTATCCTGTAGAAAGTTTAACCAAAGGCATCTACCTTGCCGGTTGCGGTCAGAGTCCGAAAGATATCTCGGATACAGTTTCCCAAGCCTCCGCCACGGCCAGCAAGATTCAGGCCTTGCTATCAACGGATAAACTCCTTCAGGATCCATTGATTGCCTTTGTGGATGAGAACATTTGCAGTGGGTGCGGCATCTGTGTTGAGGTCTGCCCGTATGAGGCAAGAGAGATGGATTCCCGTCGGGGGATCTCCATTGTCCATAGTGCGCTCTGTCAGGGATGCGGAGCCTGTATTGCGGCTTGCCCAAATTTTGCATGTGAGTTAAGAAATAGTTCGTCCATCCAGACTCTTCGGATGATGGACACCTTTGTATAAACACGTGACACGTGCCCGTGGTTCGTGTCCGCAAAAGATTTTAAGAAAAACGATACACGGTTCACGGACACGGACACAATCTTTATGGAGGTTATAAATTGGAAACGACAACCCATGTGGAAAAGATGGATTCCTCCTTTCTGGAGGCAGTTTCTAAACGGAGCGGGGAAAACCTCAACCTTTGTTACCAGTGCCTCAAGTGCACAGCCGGTTGCCCCACAGCCCCTAATATGGAATTCCGGCCTAACAGCATCATCCGGATGATCCAGATGGGGAAGAAGCAGGAGGTTCTGGAAAGCAGCGCCATCTGGTTTTGCGTTTACTGCCAGACATGCGGCACCCGTTGCCCGAACGAGATCCACATCGGGGTTGTCATGGATACCTTGAGAGAGATCGCCATGGAAGAGGGGATCCACGCAAAAGAGAAGAATATCCATCTTTTCCACGAAGCTTTTATCCAGAGCGTCCGGAGAGGAGGAAGAGCTCACGAAGTGACCATGTTGATGGAATACATTCTCCGAAGCAGAGACATGATGAAAGGTTCTCTCATCCCTGGCGTGAAGCTCTTTTTGAAGGGCAAATTTCCCTTGCTTCCAAGCTTTGTCAAAGAAAAAGGAGATATCAAAAGGATTTTTGAAAAATGTACAAAGAAATAAATCCGAAGCACGAAATTCGAATTTCGAAACAATTTCGAATGACCGAAAACGATAAATTAGAGGGTTAAGAAATTTGTTTGGGTAATTTGGTCATTTGGATTTCGGAATTGTTTCGGATTTCGATATTCGGATTTCGAATTTTTAAGTACAGCGGAGGTCTTAAAATGAGATTTTCTTACTTTCCGGGTTGTACGGATCATTCTTCATCGTATGAGTACGGTCGGTCCACGGAGGCTGTCCTCGAAGCATTGGGTGTGGAACTGTTGGAGATTGAAGATTGGAATTGTTGCGGAGCGGCCGCGACCCATAGCCTCAATCGTCTCCTTTCCCTCTGCCTTCCGGCCAGAAATATTTCCAAAGCGCAGTCAGCGCAGGCCGGGCCCCTGGTGATTCCCTGTGCCGGATGCTACAGCTATTTGAAAAGGACCGAGTATGTTTTAAAGCATGACGAGGCGGAGCGAAAGAAAATCGAAGAGATCGTTGGCTTTACCTATCAACCCTCACTTGAAATATTGGCGTTAATGGATGTGTTTCTGAATCGGATTGGTTTGGAGAAAATACGAGAAAAGGTGAAGAAACCTCTGAAAGGATTAAAGCCCGTCTGTTACTATGGATGCGCCTTGGTTCGGCATCCTAAAATCGCTCAGCTGGATGATCCCGAGAATCCACAATACCTGGACCGTTTAATGAAGGGCATCGGAGCCGAGCCAATGGATTGGTCTTATAAGACGGATTGCTGTGGTGCGGACCTGGCTATGACTTATAGTAACGTGGTTGAGAACTTGGTGGGGAAGATTGTTTCCATGGCAAAGGAGGCAGGGGCCCACTGTATTGTAACCTCCTGCGGTCTCTGTCAGATGAATCTGGAGATGAGGCAGAATCAGGGACTCCCCATTTTTTATTTTACTGAACTGATGGGAGCGGCCTTTGATGTAAAAAACCAAGAGAAATGGTTGAAGAAACATTTGATCGACCCTAAGGGACTGTTGGAGTCGTTACAATTGGGATAGAAGTTAAAATAACCAATAACCAAGCACCAATGACCAAATAATAACCAATAAACAAATTCCAATGGTTAGAAATTGTTTGGTGATTGGGTATTGGAGCTTATTTGGTGTTTGGAATTTGGTTATTGGGATTTTGGTGATTTAGTCTCACGAACTGCGGGATTAACAATAGAGAGGGTGAGGATGGCAGAGAAAACGATGAAAGGCGACAAAAGTTCGGCATTGGTCATTGGGGCAGGGATTTCCGGAATGCAGTCCGCGCTGCTCCTGGCAGAGATGGGGAGGAAGGTTTTTCTTGTGGAACAGGAACCGGCCATCGGAGGCTATTTCCCGCTTCTCGACAAGACCTTTCCAACGAATTCGTGCGGCGTCTGTTTTATGAGCCCCACCCCCCCTGCTTTCTGCCCGATCTACGAATGTCGTCTCCATGATAACATCGAGCTACTGCCCTATTCGGAAGTGAAGAAGGTTGAAGGAAAAGGAGGAGATTTTAAGGTCTCCATAGTTCAGAAGCCCAGATTTGTGGACCCGAAGCGATGTACTCTCTGCGAAGCCTGCATCAAAGTCTGTCCGGTGGAAGTCGAGAGGGAATTCGGAGGTGGCTTGGAGAAGAGAAAATCGATCTATCTTCCCTATCCTCAGGCCATCCCCCACAGCCTTGTCATTGACCCCAAAACCTGCACCCGATGCGGCGAATGTGTGAAGGCTTGCGCTCCGGGAGCGATTGACCTCGACATGAAAGAGGAAAAGGAGGAGATCGGAGCAGGGGCGATTGTCCTCGGTTTTGGGTTTGAACCTTTCTTGGCGCAAAAGAAAGGGGAATATGGTTCAGGCCGATACGAGAATGTGTTGACCAGCATCCAGTTCGAAAGACTTATTTCCACTTCAAGCCCTTCACAGGGACTTCCCATCCGGCTCTCCGACGGAAAGAAGATGGAGCGAATTGCCTTCATCCAGTGCGTAGGATCAAGAGACCCCTCCTGCGGTCAGGACCACTGTTCCACGATCTGCTGTATGTATGCGACCAAACAGGCGATGATTGCCAAAGATAGAGCCCCTAATTTGAACGTCACATTCTTCTATATGGATATCCGGCCCATGGGCAAGGATTACGAACGGTATTATGAGAGGGCGAAGACCGAATATGGGATTGAATATATTCGAAGTGCTGTCTCCAGCGTCAAGGAGCTTCAACAATCGAAGAACCTTCTCATCACCTATGTGAAAGAGGATGGAGCCTTTGAAGAGAGGGAGTTCGATAGTGTTATCCTCTCTCTGGGGTTTACTCCTCCTCAGGGAATTAAGGATTTAGCCGCAGGGATGGATCTCCGGTTAAACAAGCAGGGCTTCTGCGAGACGGATGAGTTTTCGCCAGGGGAAACCTCAGTTAAGGGAATTTTTGTCGGCGGGGCATTCCGGGGCCCCAGGGATATACCGGAGACCGTGGTCGAAGGTTCCAGTGCGGCGGCTGCTGCCGCTTCATTTCTTATGCCAAATTCCCTCCCGGTTGCGAAACGAGAATATCCTGCGGAGGGAGCTTTATCTGATGAAATTCCAAAAATTGGAGTTTTCATCTGCCACTGCGGCGGCGAACTGAAAGAGAGCCTTTCCATTCCTGAACTGCTTGAAGGGGCAAAAGTTCTGGGAGAGGTTTCCCATGTAGAAGAGATGGGGCTGGCCTGCCTTCCTGAGGACCTCGATCAGATCAAGATGAAGATCGGAGAACACGGGATTAACCGGATTGTCATTGCAGGCTGCTCTTATCGGGAGATTCGAAAGACGATGGAGGAGATGGCAAAAGGAATGGGATTTAATCCCTATCTCATCGAATATGCCAATATCCGTGAGCAATGCGCCTTTGTCCATCGGGATCATCCTAAACTGGCAACGGAAAAGGCGATGACACTGATCAAGATGGCCGTGGAAAGGGCAAAAAGAATCCAGCCTATCCGAAAAGGGAGCCAGGAGGTTGAACGAAAAGGTTTGGTCGTGGGTGGAGGAGTGGCTGGTATGACTGCTGCCCTCAGAATGGCCGAGCAGGGGTATGGGGTTTACCTTGTCGAGAAGGAGAAAGAACTTGGAGGCAATCTGAAAGATTCCTTTTATACCTTGAAAGGGTCTGATCCCCAGTCTTTGTTGAAGGATCTCCTTCAAAAAGTGAAGGACCAACCCTCCATCCGCTCTTATTTAGAGGCGGAGGTCATCGGTTTTGAAAAGAAGAATGGCCATTACCAGACGAAGATCCGTCGTCCGAATGGAGAAGAGGTTTTGGATCACGGAGCACTGGTGCTTGCCACCGGTGGAAGGGAAGTCACTCCCCAAGAATATCTTTTCGGGGAAGACCCCAGAGTCATCACGCAAAGACAACTGGAGAAGTTGATTCATCTCAATGATGCAGGATTAAAAGATATCCGCTCGGTAGTCATGATCCAGTGCGTGGGATCAAGAGATGAAGAGCACCCCTATTGCAGCCGCATATGCTGCGGTCATGCAGTGAAGAATGCCCTTAAATTAAAAGAACAATACCCCTCTGTTCAGGTGTATGTCCTTTACCGGGATGTGAGGACCTATGGATTCTATGAAACCTATTACCACGAGGCTAGAGGCAAAGGGGTGATCTTCATCCGGTACGACCTGGAGAAGAAGCCGAAGGTTGTCGTTGAAAACGGCCGGCTGTCTGTCTCTCTCTTCGATCCGGCGTTGGGAAGCGAGGTCACGCTTCCTGCGGACCGCCTTATCCTCAGTACCGGGGTCGAACCTAATGACCACCTGGATCTGGCGAAGATATTCGATGTCGATCTGAACCCGGACGGGTTCTTTATGGAGGCCAATCCGAAATCGGCTCCTCTCGATTCTGTAGATCGTGGAAAATTCTTCTGCGGGCTCTGCCATTCGCCCAACGGGATAGAAGATGCCATCTCGCAAGGGAATGCAGCAGCCGCCCGAGCAGGGGCAATCCTTTCGAAGGAGAAAATTGAGGAGAAAGCCTATTTGGCCTACGTGATCAAGCGGCTCTGCTGCGGGTGCGGGCTCTGCGTAACCACCTGTCCTTATGGGGCAAGGGTCATGAATGAAGAGGAAGTGAAAGCAGAAGTGGTGGAGGCGCTCTGTCAGGGGTGTGGGAACTGTGTTGTCTCCTGCCGGAATGCAGCCTCCCAGCAACGGAATTTTGAAAAAGGACTGAATCTGACCGTGCTCAATGCGGCAATTGATTGACCGATGGGGTGATCGGGAGATGAGAAGATAGGGGGACATAGAATTACGGACACGTGACACGAGTCACGTATTTAAGGAGGAAATCATGGCAGACTTTGAACCGAGAATCGTTGCTTTTCTTTGTCACTGGTGTACCTATACTGGAGCGGACCTTGCAGGGACGACCCGTCAGCAATACCCGCCCAATATCCGTGTCATCCATTTGATGTGTTCTGGGGCGGTCGATTCCATCTATGTGCTGAAGGCCTTGATCGATGGGGCTGATGGAGTGTTAGTCGGGGGCTGACACCCAGGAGATTGCCATTACCAGTCTGGTAATTATAAAGCACGAAGAAGGATGGCTATCCTGAAGGGTATTCTTAATCAGATGGGGTTTACCGAGGATCGCATTTTGTTGAAATGGATCAGCGCCAGCGAAGGAAAACTTTTTGCTGATACCGTGACCAAGATGACCGACGATTTAAGAAAGATGGGACCCAATCCCATGAAGCAGTTGTGGAACGCCTGAAAAAAAGATGGGGAAATAGGGGGATTGGGAGATGGGGAGAGAACCAACACATGTAGCCGCAGGCTTTAGCCTGCGATTTGTGTAGATGATATTAGGAAAGGAGAGTTTCCAGACATGGCAAAGCAGACAGTGTTGAAAGTTTCGGGAGGAAAGACCGAAGAGACCGTCAACGGGTTTCTTAAATCCCTTTTAGAAAAGGGAGTGATCGAGGCCCTTCTCATTCCCAAGCGGCTTCCTTCCGGAGATGGGTTTGCTCAAACGTTGATCCACGACCCCGGAAAAATGGATGGGGCGTCTCCCTTTTCACTGACTATCCCGGTTCAATCCGCAAGGGTGGCCTCCAATCTCTCTATAAAGAATTTAAACAAGAAAGTTGCCGCTGTATTGAAGACCTGTGAGATCAGGGCCGTTGTTGAGCTGGCCAAATTTCTTCAGGTAAAACTGGAGAACCTCTTTGTCATCGGCATCGACTGTCCTGGAACATTTGAAGTCACGGACTACTCGAAAATGGTTCAAGAGGGAAAGGAAGGCGGAAAACTGGAATCAGAGATGTTGAAAAGCATGGAGAAGGGGGCGCCCGTAGCCCCACAGGGATTTGCTTTCCGGCCTGCCTGCCAGATGTGTGAATACCCTGTTCCAAAAGCCGATATTCATATTAAGCTCTTTGGTTACAAAACAGATGAAGAGGTCGGGCTTGAGATCGGAGATAAATTAGAAAAAGAGCTGGAGGAGAAAGGGCTCTTCTCTGCTTCAGGAAATGAACCCGCCTCAAGGAACGAGGTAATCAATAAAGTCATTGCTGAGAGAATAAAGAAAAGAGATGCTCTCTTCCAGGAATTTAGCGGGATTGTGAAGAATCTGCCGGCTTTTCTGGATAAATTTTCGACCTGTATTCGATGTCACAACTGCATGATTTCCTGTCCGATCTGTTATTGCAAGGAGTGCGTCTTCAGGACAGCCGTGTTTGAGCATGAGGGAGATCAGTTCTTGAGATGGGCGGACCGCAAGGGAGGAATCCGGATGCCCACCGACACCCTCATCTTTCATCTCATCCGGATGACCCATATGGTCACCTCCTGCATTGGATGTGGGCTCTGCGATAGCGCCTGTCCGAGCAAGCTTCCCGTTGCCACTCTCTTCAGGAGCGTTGGGGATAAGATCCAGAAGATGTTCAACTATGTTCCCGGAAGAGATGTCAATGAGGTTCCACCGGTAGCCACCTTCAAAGAGGACGAACTGAAAATCGAATCAGGAAGCTTTTGAAAGGAATGATGGAACTATGGAATGATGGAATAATGGGTTCTTAGAATCATGAAAACCCAACATTCCAATATTCCAGTAGTAAAATGTAGCGGCGGCATTTATTGCCGACGATGGGGAGGATGTCATGCAAATCGAGGCCAATAAAAAGGAAGATCTGGTTCCCATCTTCATCATGGGGAAGAGGTATGAGGTTCCCGCCTCTCTCACCATCCAGAAGGCCATGGAGTATGCCGGATACCAACTAATCAGGGGATGCGGATGTCGTGGGGGGATCTGCGGGGCTTGCGGGACGGTTTACCGATTTCCAGGAACTTATAAGATCGAAGTGGGATTAGCCTGTCAGACTGTTGTTCAGCCCAACATGTATCTTACCCAGATTCCCTTTTTCCCGGCTACCAAGAGCGTCTACGATATAGAGAAGATCAAGCCTTCGATCGAGACCTTAGTGAAGCATTACCCGGAACTCCTCCGATGTCTCCAGTGTAACACCTGTACGAAGTCTTGCCCGATGGATATTGAAGTGATGGATTATATTGCTGCGGGAATGAGGGGAGATGTCGCCCGCCTGGCAGAGCTTTCGTTTGACTGTGTGATGTGCGGTCTCTGTACTTCGCGGTGTCCTGCCGAACTCTGTCAATACAATATTGCCATTCTGGGCAGACGGCTCTATGGGAAGTATGTCGCTCCCCGCGCAGAACATCTGGCTTCAATGGTCAAAGAGGTTGAGACGGGGAAATACGAGCAGATGCTTCGTCAGTTAATGGATACCGATGAGGAGACATTGAAGAGTCTCTATAGCTCAAGAGAGATTGAGCCTGAACAGGCTGAAGAAGATTGGACACCCAAAGAGAAGAATTACCTATAAAGAAAGGTTGAGGTTAAGGTTGAGGTTTAGAACTTCTTAACCTCAGCCTTCACCTGAACCTGTAAGATTATTTGGAGGAATCATGCCTTACACTAGTGAGTTGAAAGAGCTGATCAAGAGGGTTGAGGCAACCCGGCCAGCCAGAGTCGAAAAGAAGAAAAGAGGAGAAGAGTTTCCCCTGCTGTCGTTGAAGGAGAGACAGGTTCGCCTCGAGAAGTTTCACCCTGACTATAAGCCCGGTTCGAGAACAGAGGTCAGAGTGGGGCCTAACAAGGGCTATGCCATCCAGCCGGAGATGGTCCGACTTCTCGAAGCACGAAGCCGCATCAACCCTGATCAAATTGATTTGAATAAGATTGATTATGAGACGGACATCCTGATCATCGGGGGAGGTGGCGCAGGAACAGCGGCTGCCCTCATGGCGCAAGAGGCGGGTGTCCGTGTGATGATTGCCACAAAGCTCAGACATGGCGATGCCAACACCATGATGGCCGAGGGTGGCATTCAGGCCGCCACAAAGAGTACAAAGGATTCACCCTACTACCATTATCTCGATGTATTGGGCGGAGGTCACTTTAAAAATGTTCCGGAACTTGCCCATACTCTTGTAACAGAAGCCCCGAAAGTGCTCGCGTGGCTGGAAAATCTTGGTTGTATGTTGACCAAGATGGAGGATGGTCGCCTCAAAGCGCTCCATGGCGGTGGAACATCCCGGAAACGAATGCATTATGCAGCAGATATCACCGGCGCCGAAATCATGCGGACACTGAGGGATGAGGCAAGAAACAGACCTGAGATCAAAGTAATCGAATTTACGCCTGCGGTTGAGCTGATTCTCAATGAGCATGGCCATTGCGCTGGGGCGGTCCTTTACAACATCGAGACAGAAGAATATTTTGTTGCAAAGGCAAAAGCGGTCATCCTTGCAACCGGTGGATCCGGAAGGCTCCACTATCAGGAGTTTATGACCACCAATCACTACGGAGCCACAGGGGATGGCGTGGTGCTCGGCTATCGGGCAGGGCTGAAGATCTGCTTTCTTCATACGTATCAATACCATCCCACAGGTCTTGTTTATCCTGAGCAGGCAGAAGGCATTCTCATCACAGAGAAGTTCAGGGGAGCAGGAGCCAATGTGCTCAATATTGATGGAGAGCAATTTGTCAACGAACGGGAACCCAGAGATGTGGAGTCCTCGTGTTTTATCCGGGAGTGCGTTGATGTTAAAAAGGGAGTGCCAACCTTTTCTGGTAAGGTAGGAATCTGGCTCGACTCTCCTATGATTGATATCTTGATGGGGGAGGGGGCCGTTAAGAAGGAGTTTCCAGGGAAATATATTCTTCTCAAACGATTCGGAATTGATATCTCCAAAGAGCCGATGCTGGTCTATCCCACCCTTCACTATCAAAACGGAGGACTTGAATATAATAGCAAATGTGAGACCACCATCCCTGGCCTCTACTCTTCAGGAGAGGTATCAGGAGGCGTGCATGGCGAGAACCGCTTGATGGGAAATTCGCTCCTCGATGTCTGTGTCTTCGGAAGGATTGCCGGAGTGAATGCAGCAATGTACGTGAAGGAGAGTTTTAAAGACGGAAAAATGACCCTGGATCACGTCCGGAGATTTCACAAAGAATTAGAGGAGGCAGGAATCATCACCGACCGGGTGGCTCCCATGCTCCTTCCCGATTACTCCAACCCAGAAGTGAGAGAGCGCCAACTCACCGCCCACTACCTGGGCACGATCCGGTAAGCTCATTATTTAGAACCAGTCTAAGAAATAATTGTTCCCAAAAATGCTGTCATTCCGGTCCCAATCTTTATCGGGAGAATCCAGACGGAAAAGACTGGATTCCGGATCAAGTCCGGAATGACAAAATTGTAAAGTCATTACTGTAACACTACACTAACCCAACTTCCGCAGTTTGTTGAAAAAAATGCCCTGTTTATGCGGGGTTGGGATTTTTTCAGTCACTATTTTCCACCTGATGCCAGGTCTTGATTGGCTTGATGATCTGGGACGGGATTTTTAGAACC
>VGRY01000041.1 GCA_016875195.1 Deltaproteobacteria bacterium | reverse complement strand
GGGTCCAGGAGAATGACCTCGCTGTCTCGGGCGCCTTGACGGAACCAAGGGGAGACCGAAAAAAGCGGGCCATTGACTGGCCGGATCCCTTTCTATCCCTTAAGGTTGTGGAGAAAAAGCCGGATGGGATCGTTGTCCGGGGCGCAAAGATCAACATCAGCGGAGCCTTTGTCAGTCACGAACTGGTTGTTCTTCCCCAGTCTGCAAAGAAAAAAGACGAAGCGGACTACGCTCTCGCCTTTGCCATTCCTGCTGATGCAGAGGGGCTCACCTATATCTGTCAGTACTCCCCTTATTCAGCGGAAAGGGAGATGGCGGAGGATATCTTCGAGCTGGGAAATCCCCTTTTTGGCCAGAGAGAGACTGCCATGGTCGTCTTTGACAATGTCTTTGTGCCCTGGGACCGGGTGTTTCATTGTGGAGAGACCGACTATTCCACAAAATTGGTCGAACGATTTGCAAAGACCCACCGGATGACCTGCGGAGGAACCTGCAAGGTCGGCTTTATGAATCTGATCATCGGAGCCTGTAAACTTCTTCAGGAGTATAAAGGCCTTGAAAAAGCCCAGCATATCAATGACGAATTGACGGAGATGGTCGTTCTAAGGGAGACTGGAAGGGCCTGCGGACTATCTTCAGCCAATCTCGGCAAGGAAGAACCGGAAGGCTCAGGCGTATTTCTCCCCGATGAACTGATGGGAAATGTCGCCAAACTCAATGTCTGTGATGCCTTCTGGCGGGTCATGGCTCTTGCGGGAGACATAGGCGGAGGCCTCATCGTCACCCTGCCCTCTCTCAAGGAACTGAAGAATCCCGAGACGAAAAAGTATGTTGAGGAATTTTTGGGTTTTGGATCCGATGTTCCAACGGAATATATCATGAAAGTTACGAAACTCCTTCAGAACTGGACAGCCGGTCAGCATGGGGTCGGAACCTGGCATGGAGCAGGCCCGGTGATGGCCCAGAAGATCATGATCCAGAGGATGACGGATTATGAGCACGAGAAAAACCTGGTCAAAGAGGCTCTTGGCATTTTGGAGAAAAAAGGCGGATGAAGATTAAAATTACCATATTATGTGAAAATTCAATCGGGAAACGGGTTGGAGCGGGAGAGCATGGATTCTCTGCCTTTATTGAGACGGAAAAAGGAAACTACCTCTTTGACACCGGCAGCGGCCATTCGGTTGTTGCAAACTCCCTCGTTCTGAACAAGGACTTGAGAAGCATTAAGAAAATCTTTTTAAGCCATGGCCACTACGATCACGGCGGAGGGTTGCCGGAGGTTCTCAAAATGAGAGGCCAGGTGGATGTCCATATCCATCCGCACATCTTCCTGGACAGGATTGCCATCCATAAAGAAAACGGTGAAGAAAAGAAGCATTTTGTGGGGATTCCTTATAAGAAAGCTTACCTCGAGTTCCTGGGGGCTAATTTTATTTTAAATTCAGATTTCACAGAGGTTGAGAAAGGAATTTTCTTAACCGGAGAAGTCCCAAGAAAGACCATTTTTGAAAAACCGGACCCAAGGCTCTTTTTCGAAATCGATGGTAAAACCGGTGCGGATATCTTCCTCGATGATCAGTCTCTTATCCTCGATACGGAAAAAGGACTCATTCTGATCCTCGGATGCGCACACTCCGGAATGATCAACATCATTCATCATGTGATCCAAAAAACCGGAAAAGATAGATTCCATGCCATCCTGGGTGGGACCCATCTGGATTTTTTATCCCCGGAACAACTCGAAGAATCGGTCAAGGCCCTAAAGTTGATGGAAATTGAGAAAATAGGCGTCTCCCATTGCACCGGAATGAAAGCATCATCCCGGCTTTACCAGGAATTTGGAGATCGATTCTTTCAGGGATGTGTGGGAAGCGTTCTGGAAATCTAAAAGGTTGTTTGGAAAAGCATTGCTTACCTCAGGAGAGCATCCTTTCGCTATGAAATATTGAAACGTCCTTTCTGCGCCACATACTCGCCTCCCCTATCAGATTAAAACCCATCACCGTGATCAGAATCGCAAGCCCAGGAAAGAGCATTAAATGAGGAGCGGTGGCGATAAGTAAGCGCCCCTCATTGAGCATGGCCCCCCACTCCGGAATTGGAGGCTGGGCTCCAAGGCCCAAAAAGCCCAGACTGGAAAGGGCGAAGATGACCCTCCCAGTATCGAGAGACGCAAGAACGAGAATGGAAGAAAAGATGTTGGGAAGGTAATGTCGAAGAATCATCCGTGAGGGACTGACGCCGATGGCAACAGCCGCTTCGATGAACTTCCTTTCTTTAACCTCAATCACCAATCCCCTGACCAATCGGGCATAGAATGCCCAGTGAACCAGAGCAAAAGCGATCATGGCGTTTTGAATCCCTGGACCAAGAAGACTGATAATGGCTAACGATAGGATGAGGCTTGGAAAAGCCAGGGTCAGGTCTACCAACCGCATCAAAAGGAAATCGAGACGTCCTCCCCAATATCCTGAAAGCATTCCCACGCTGATTCCAATCGTCAGGGCAATCGCCTGAGTGAGTACGGCAATCCCGATGGATCTTCGGGTTCCATCAATGAGTCTCGACAGAAGACACCGACCCAGGTGATCTGTCCCAAGTGGATAAATCTCATTTGGACCTTCGAGGCGTCGGTCTAAATTGATTTCCAGAGGGGAGTGGGGAACAAGATACGGAGCAAGAAAAGAGATGACAAAAAGAGTAGAAACAATAATCAATCCCGAAGTTTTCATCGTTAACGGCCGAGTTCAATCCGTGGATCAAGAAGGCGATATCCGACATCCACGCAGAGATTGATCAAGACGAAGATAAAGGCCGTGAGCAAGACATATCCCTGGATGACCGGATAGTCTCGTTGGAGAATGGCTTCGACTGCCAACCTTCCGAGCCCTGGCCAGGAGAAGATCGTCTCCACGATGACTGCTCCGCCTAACAGACGTCCTAAGACCACCCCAAAAGTGGTTAGCAAAGGCAAGAGGGCATTTGGAAGAGCATGACGTAAAAGAATGCGGCCCCGCCTTAGCCCTTTCGCCATCGCTACCCTGATAAAATCCTTTCTCAACACCTCACCGAGGGACGTCCGAAGCAGGCGCGCCTGGATCACGGCCGTTCCAAACCCCAAGGTCAGGGCAGGAAGGATGAGATGAATCAAACTTCCTCTCCCCATTACAGGGAACCAACCTAACTTCACGGAAAAGAGATAGATCAGCAATAACCCCAACCAGAAACTGGGGATAGACGCTCCAAAGATGGCGAGGGCGATGCCCATCCGGTCAAATCTCCCATAGGCTTTCATGGCAGACAAAATGCCTGCGGAAAGAGATAGGAGTACCATTAGGAAGAAGGAAGCGAAGGTGAGCTCAAGGGTAGCGGGCAGACGAGTAAAGAGTTCCTTGGCCACCGGTTCGCCAGTTCGGTATGAATTCCCCAAGTCCAGATGCACCACCTTCCAAATCCATCGCCCATATTGCAGATAGGGTGGATCATCTAACCCCATCTTTCTTCTGACGGCCTCAATGGCCTCACGGGTGGGTTCGATGCCTTCCTTTCGAAGAAGAATTTCAGCCGGATCGCCGGGGGTTAATTGAAGAAATAGAAAAACGATCAGGGAGATGCCAAGCCATAGAGGGATGAGGAAGAGGAATCTTTTCCCAAGATATGAAAGCATCTATTTCTCCACAGCCCACCACATGATGGCAAACGCTTTCTCCTCATGCGTCTTTACGATCCCTTCATCGGCCAGATCTTCAAAATACTGGCGAATGATCCTCTGCGTTGAAGCATTTAATCCAATAAACATGCGGAAGTAATGTTCATACCGGTCGATGACGACATCGACCGGTTCCTCATAACAGACCTCATTTTTTAAAAAACGTATCTGTGGCCGAAATCCGGAGGCGTAAAGGTAATTAAAGGGATAAACGATATGAAAGGTGGAAGAATGAAAAGGCTCTCCCAAAATACGCTCCCAGAGTTCATTTCGAACCCTGAAGTTCTCCGCATTCGAGGAAGTGATGAGACAACAATGCTTTCGGGAGGCCTGATGCATTTTGAGGAGGCTCTCGGCATTACAGATCGCAGGGGAGAACGAGGCGAAGGCAAAGTCGAACTCCTTTAAAAAAAGACTGTCTTCCCACCGCTGGCAGAGCAAGCTGATATTTGAAAGCCCCTGACGTTGGGCTTCTTCCCTCAGGGTATCGATCATTTTTATTGCCGGGTCGAGGGCAAGCACATGGTTAACGAATCGGGCAAAAGGCATGGCAAAGGTCCCGGGGCCGCACCCGATGTCCAGAACCTCGCTTTCTTTGGTAAGCACTTTTTCAAAAAGCAGTATTCGAACGATCTCATCGACGATCTTCGACTCACATTGAATCCGAGTCCCATAACTCTTACTGATGTGACTCCAGTATTCGGTCCAGCGATCAGGACTGGTGTTTTTTCTTGAAAGCGATGAGGTCTTGACCGCTTTTTCCCACTCCTGTGACCAGAACAGGGGATCAAGGGGGTCGATTGCCTTTCGATTCTTATTCTGGTCCGTTTTTACCCGAATATGAAGTTTCTTATTCTTAACGGGCAACTTTATTCTTTTTCACCTCCATCAGATTGGGCCTGAAGAACGCATCTATTTTAAGGCCGTCGATATGATCCCTGTAAGCATAGAAGGCGACATCATGATAGAGAGGGAGGAGTAGGCCATTTTCTGAAATCCACTTCTGGAGTTGGCGATACATCTTTTTTCTCTGTTCTTTATCAATTTCATATCGGGCCTTTGAGGCCAATTCGCTGACATTCTTCAACTCATTTCCGAAAGCCACGGGACTGACATGGCTCAGCCAGGTGAAGAAGATGTCCGGATCTCCCGTCATGAGCGTAAAGGGATGAAGGACGAGGTCGAAATTTCCCTTTTTCAAAGACTCTTTGAAACTGCCCGCCTCTTCGATACGTATCTTCGCCTTCAAGCCTCCCCGAAGCAAATGGGCATGAATGGCTTCAGCGATATCTTTATAGGGCCATCGCTGAAGCGTTCCGCTGTGGAGCAGGATGGATATTTCAACTTCTGGAGAAAGGTCTGGCGGTTTTTCGAAAGAGGGTGTTAACGGAAAGAGCCTTTCCTGCCATTCTTCAGCTAATGGAGTAAAGATGGAATCCGAAGCCACCCCTGCATCCCCAATGATTGATTGAACAAGCTGATTGCGGTCCAAAGTTGATGAAACCCATTTCCGATTGTGAATGGAGTGAAAGGGAGGGTGTTGACAGTTAAACAATAGATAATGGGTCGTTGCCACCGTTTCACTTCTCAACGTGATATGCTTGGAATGTTTGAGATCGGGCAATTGGCTTGGCAGGATTCCTCCGACATCGACAATGGCATCGATCTGGCCTGCTTTAAGGGCATTCAGACGGGTTGACGCATCCGGAATGTACCAGAACTCAATGTTTTCAAAGGGAGGTTTTCCCTGCCAATAGGCAGAGTGGGCTTTGAGGCGAATCACGCCATCTTTGTTCATCACAAATCGATAGGGACCGGTGCCTGTAAACTTGGTGAATTGGCCCTTTGAGTCAAAAGAACCGGACGTAAGGATGGCGCTCCCGAAATAATTGATGGACGCAGGGAAGTTGGGACAAGGCGTGCTGAGATGAAAAACAACGTCCCTCTCGCCGGCCCCGCGAACAGAAAGAAGGTCTCGATACAGACCATGGGGGTCGTACTTTGGGTGATTTTTGTATCGGAGGATGTTTTCAATCACCACTTCCTTGGTCAGAAGAGTTCCATCATGGAACGGGATGTTCTTTTTTAATTGGAAGATCCATCTCCTGCCTCCATCCTCCAGGCGCCAGGATTCGGCCAACCAATTCCTGGGCTGAAGTTTTTCATCCAGGTAGATCAGAGATTCCCAGGCATTGAGACTGCCGTGCACGAAGCTTCTCGAATCCGGACCATCGTAAAGGTCCCTCCCCACCCCGATTCTGAGTACGGAAGATTCGTCTTTCTGTCTCTGACTTCCGCTGTGATGACCGTCTCCACATCCGAAAGAAAATATCGTTCCCACCAAAAAAACAAAACAGAGGGAAAAATAGATTGACAAAGGTTTCATAAATCCTCCCCTCCCCCCTTAACCTAAAGAGGGAAGGGCATTAACAGAAAAGACGGCTAAAACGCATTTTAAAAAAGGTATTTATACCCTACATTCAACTGGAAGCTTCTTCCTGGATGGACCCAAACGAATTCTGTTTCGTATTTTTTGTCAAAGAGATTGTCCACGCTGAAGGCGGTGGTCAGAACGCCTTTCCCTAACTTCCAATCTCTCCAGATTTTGGCATCGGCGACTTCGTAGGCTTTCATAGAATAATAAGGTAAATCTCTTGTTGCAACATCGTTGACATAGTATCGTTTGTCAGAGAAACGCATGGAGATTCGGCCGTTGATCAGCTCCGGATGGCGATAGATGAATCCAATGCTCCCAAAATAGTCGGGGGAGTTCGATAGCTCCAGCCCTGTTGCCAAACCGGATTGTGTGATCTCGGAATGATTGAGCGTCAGACTGGCAAAGGCAGTCAATCGCTGGAATAATTTCTGTTCCAAGCCCATCTCAAGGCCATAGATTTTGACCCCTCCTAAATTGAAGGCCTTTGTAATGCTGACTCCCGGTAAAGTTGGATGAGGACTTGCAACATAGGAGATGAGATCCTTAATCCTGCCATAATAAGGGGTAACGGTAAGGACAGTTCCCCACTTTTTCAGATTCAGATCCACGCCCATATCCACCATCCAGGTCTTTTCAGGCTTCAGGTCCGGGTTGGGTTCTCGCCGATTTGGACCCGTAGGAATGTTGGTAAACATCCAGACGGGCAACCCTGGCCAAAACCCTGTTCCCCCTGAGGCCCGGAGGGATAAATAATCGGTTAAAGCAAATTTTACCCCTCCCCGATAAGTCAAGGCATCTTTTTTGACATCCTCCCGATCCCGAGGAGTGGATACGAGATCGAAGATATCGTGATATTTCCAGCGGTCGTAACGAATTCCCGCCAGGAGATTGAGTTTTCCATCCAGAAAAAACGCTTGGTTCTGAAGATAGAAAGCTGTCTGGTCGGTCGTATACTCGGTTTTGGCGCTGGTAATGCCGGTAATACGGCTCTTGGTTTCTCTCAACTCATCTTCTCTCAGCCAGAGCCCTCCCACGGTTAAGATGTTCTGTTTCCCTAAATAGAAGTCGGTTTGCAATTCTATGGGGTAACGTTTCTGTGTCCAATCCGCCCGTGTCGAAGGGGTAAAATTCCATGTAACAATATCTCCAGCAACACTTGGCCCAACGATATTGAGCTGTGGTCGGTCTAAGTGCTGGAACCCCATGGTTCCTGTCACTTTCATGATATCACCAATGGGGGTATAGAAACGGAAGGTTCCCAACCCCTCAACGGCATCATCTAACCAATACATATTCGGTTTTCCTCCGTCAAGAGATGCATCCTGCCGGAGATAACTGAACCATGCACCTGCTTTCTTTTCATTCTCCCAGCCAACCTTAAAATTGTAATAGCTGTATCTGTATTTATTTTCATCCAAAGAAGCATAGCTTAACCATCCCCGTTGACCATAGCGATATAACTCCCAAACAACATCAAACGGGTTCATCTTGTATCCATCAGAATAGTCTCCCGAGTAGGATGCATACGCATGAAAATTACCGAACTGATTTCCGACCTCCACATGGGGGCGCCAGGTATCTCTTGATCCGTATCCGAGGTCAACCT
Source organism: Deltaproteobacteria bacterium (assembly GCA_016875195.1). Classification (GTDB taxonomy): domain Bacteria; phylum Desulfobacterota; class BSN033; order BSN033; family UBA1163; genus RBG-16-49-23. Next base: position 30,075 of record VGRY01000041.1, on the reverse strand, counting down.
TTGCCCCGGTGTCTTTCGTTCCTCGTTTGGTAATGAGATTGACTGTTCCGCCCATTGCATTAGGTCCATAGAGGGCCGAAGAGGGGCCCAACAACACCTCGACTCGCTGGATGTCATTATTATGAACCGGCGTTGCTAAAAAGGGAGTCACGGGAACACCATCGACTAAATATCCGGTGCGGCCGATGAAATATCCTGTGCCTCTCAAGTTGATCCAGGGAGGGCCAAAAGGAAAATACTGACCTACATGGACGCCAGGGAGATCCCGAATCAGTTCTCCGAAATTGCTCACATAGGTCTCCGGTTGAGACTCAATGTTTTTTCGATCCACCACGTGCAAGGTGACCGGAAGATCACCCAAGGCGGTTTCCGTCTTCGTTGCGGTTACTACAATCTCATCAAACTTTGTTTCTTTCTCCTTTTCCTGTGCAAACACATACGATGAACCCATCACACATATGACCAAACCCAAAACAATCGCCAAATACCTTCTCATCCCACACCTCCTGTAGTATTTTTCTCCTTTCGTAGGAGGGAGGAGGCCTTCATGACCCTTTCAAATCTCTGAAGCTCTATTCTGATCTTCGCTTTCCGGAGCGACATCAAGATGCCAAATACCCTCTTAGGAATCCAAGAGTATTTTCTATCATTCCTTCTTTGTAGTGATGATGCTGAAATTTTTAACCCCTGAATGTCGCACTTCGTCAATCACACTGACCAAAAGCCCCACATTCACCTCCTTATCAGCTTTGATTTTCAAGAGATCTTTCTCCCGATCCCTAAATTTTTCCCTGATCGCTCTCTGGAGATCTTGAATGTCCATTCTTCTGTCCATAAAATAGATTTCGCCGTTTTGTGTGATGGAAATCGTCCTTGTTTCATCGCTTTTGGTCTCTGCGGTGCTCGATTCAGGCAAACGGATCCGGATGGCCGGTTCCTGTATCAAATGCGAGGTAAGCATAAAAAATAGAAGCAGCAAAAACATCATATCCACCAGGGGGGCGATATTGATGTGAGTATGGTTATATTTCTTCCGTTCAAACTCCACCTTGATCCCCCTTCAAACCCGTATGAAGGCGGGTGACGATTTCCTTCATCATCAAGGCAATCTCATCCGCCTGCTTTTCAAGGTAGTGGTGTCCAATATGGATGGGAATCGCCACAAGAAGACCTGCGGCAGTGGTTATCAAAGCTTCCCAGATGCCTCCTGCAAGCATGGATGGGTTGACACTCGGGCTCTTCTCTATCACCATAAACGCCTTGATCATACCGGTCACTGTTCCGGTTAAACCCAGGAGCGGAGCCACGGTGGCGATCAACCCAAGCCAACTTAATCCCGTCTCTATTTTCCTGATCTGCCGGGTGCCTGTCAGGGAGATTTCCTTCTCGTCCGACTGATTTTTCAATCCTTCTATGATGGGAGTTAAAATGGCAGGAACCCTCCCCTTTTTCCAGAGATCATTTAAGGGAACATCCATCTCCCTTAAAATTTGCCTGAACTGAATAAACTTATTAACCCAGATCGCCAACCCTGCAACGGAGCAGAGAAGGATGGGATACATTAAAAAACCGCCTTTGATAAATAGATCGCTCATCAATCACTCCGTAGACTAAATCTGATGGGCAATATTGCCCGGGAGGCTATAGGCTTGCCGTCTTTTAGAGCCGGCAGAAATGAAGACTTTTTTACTCCATCAACTGCCGCCTCTGCAAAGCCATACCCTCCATTTTCAATCACTTCCACATTTGACAGGTTCCCTTTTTCATCAATCGTTAGCCTCAGAACGACCCTTCCCTCTTTGCCAATTCTTCTTGCCATCACAGGATAAATCGGTAACGTTCTTCGCAGAAATTTTGGACCTTCCCCTGACCCAAACTCAACCACCTGAGTTTGAGAGACAGTGTGATAGATCGTTTCTTTTGAAAGGGAAACCGTCTCACGATCATCCATTTTCGGAGAGAGATCGGCTTGAGGGGGGATCGGAGTTTTATCAGGCAACTCGGCTTCTTTAGCGTTGGTGGCAACGGATATGGATAATGGAATTGAAGGAAGTTCTGTGGGGATAATCGTCGGTTCTTTAATGTCAGTTTTCTCTGTGATCGGCTTTTCGTCAATCTTCTGTAACTCCCTCGTTAATAATTGCTTCTCCTCCTTCACCATTTCCACCTCTTTTTGGGGGGGTAAAATCATCCTTGATGCCTCAGCGATCCTTTTTCCAACAGTTTGATGGTCTCGTATCACCGACCTCTCCTCACTCATGATGTAAAGTTCTATTTCATCATATCGTTGAACAACCATAACGGAAACAGGAATCAACATCATCATGCCATGAATTACCAAAGAGAGGATAAGGCCGGGTTTAACTCTCCTTTGGTTCAACTTCCCGAAAATCCTTCCTAATAGAAAAATAAGGCCTCCCTTTTCGCCAAATAAAAAAGCCACGAGACTTAACCCCCTTCGTGGTGGATGCCTTCGTGGCTTTAATACTTTATAAATTTGAAAAAACCTTCTTCAGATACCTACGCGGAACCAATAATAATTAACTACACCTTATTTGTCAAGTCCCGGTCGGCCATTTGTTTGGCTGACGCAGAATTTATACTATGCCCCTTAGAGAGTGGACACGTGGAAGGTAGAGAGGTTAGACTACCCATAGAAGGGAGAAGAAGACTTTAGCACCGGAGGTATAAGGAGATGATCGTTGCAGGTATTGATGTCGGTGGCCAGAATGTCCATATCGTCATTAAGAAAGACGGACAGATCTTAGGAAAAGGAGCTACTCCAACCGGTATCAAAAAAGCTGAAGCGGTCGAGGCTCTATATGATCAGGTGTTAAAGCAGACACCCATTTCAAGAAAAGATGTAGAGCGTGTGGTGGCAACCGGAATTGCGGCCAAAAGGGTTTCTTTTGCCAATGGCTTCATCTCAGATGTGGCTGCCGATGCACGGGGAGTGATTAAATTATTTCCAAATGCCAGGACAATCATCGACGTGGGAGCTGAAGAAGGCCGGGCCATCAAGGTAGCCCCTGATGGAAAGGTTTTAGATTTCGCCATTAACGATAAATGCGCCGCTGGAACCGGGACATTTGTAGAAGCCATGTCACGGGCATTGGAGGTTTTTATTGAAGAGATGGCAAAGATTGCGCTCGATTCCACGAAGTCCATTCCAATGAATGCTCAGTGCGCTGTCTTTGGAGAATCGGAAGTGGTCTCTCTCATCCACCAAAATATCTCGAAGCCTGACATCTCCAGAGCTGTGATGGACGCCGTCGCAGGTAGAGTCGGCTCCATTGCCCGGGTCGTCGGTCTGGAGAAAGATGTGGTGCTTGTCGGCGGAATGGCTAAAAATGTTGGTTTTGTCGATTCCCTTAAAAAGAATATAGAGATTCCTGTCATTGTTCCGGACGATCCTGATTATATAGGAGCACTCGGAGCAGCAGAAGCCGCTCTTGCCGGCGTTTTCTAAGAAGAGTAATAACTCCCCCTACCCCTCTTAATCTAAGAGGGGGAAAATTCCTCCCCTTGGAGTAAGGGAAGGTTAGGTGGGGTTATGTATAGCCTAAATTGAGCGATTCTTTTTTTGAAAACCTCTTTAGCAACAGGCTTCAGATCAGGTTTAAAATCACCCAGAGGGTGATATGTAGCGCAAGGCTTTAGCCTTGCTTGCCTACCGCAGGTAGGCATGAGAAGCAACCCTAAAGGGTTGCGCTACAATGAAATTTAAAATAAATCGCTCAATTTAGGTATAGATTATTTGAGACCACTAATAATGATGGTCTCGTAAAAAGTCAGAAAACAGAAAAAATGTCATGCTGAATTTATTTCAGCATCTAACAGTTTCAACAACTTATGAGACCCTGAAACAAGTTCAGGGTGACAGATCGGGACTTTTTACGAGACCACTAATAATGAAAAGGGGGAATGAACTACCCCGCCGCAAGCAGCGGGGTATCACCTTCTCTTCTTTGCCGTCATTCCGTGCTTGATTTAGCCTGCCCCGCACTTGATGCGGGGGAATCCAGTGTTTATGATGGTTCCCGACTTTCGTCGGGACGACGTCTGGATACCGGCTTTCGCCGGTATGACGAATTCGCCGCAAGCAGCGGGGAAAATAACCCCAAGGGATTTAATGGTCGAACGCGAAAAACCCGTGGAGTTCTGGAGATGGCCTGAAACCAACTGGGTCAATCCGGATATCGATTGGAAAAAAGGTAAATTTATAACCGCCGGAGTAGATGTGGGCTCCGTGAGCACTCAGGCAGTGATCATGGTGGATGGTGAATTTTTTGCTTTTGGGAATACGCGAACTGGCTCGGACAGTCCCTACAGCGCCCAAAAGGGAATGGACTACGCCCTTGAGAAGACCCATCTGAAGTTAGAGAATATCGATTACTGTATTGGCACTGGTTACGGCCGGGTCAATGTGCCTATGGCCCAGCAGGCAATCACCGAGATCTCCTGTCACGCTAAAGGAGCCAATTTTATGTATGGCCCTGAAGTGAGGACGGTCATGGATATGGGCGGCCAGGATTGCAAGGCTATCAATGTCGATGACCGGGGAAAGGTTCTCAACTTTATGATGAATGACAAGTGTGCGGCTGGAACAGGACGAGGCATGGAGGTCTTTGCTGACCTCATTCATGTCCCTGTCTGGGAAATCGGCCCCCGGTCTTTCCAGATTGCAAAGGAGCTCCCTCCGATCAGCAGCACCTGCGTTGTCTTCGCCAAGAGCGAAGTGATGGGACTTCTTGAACAGGGCATCCCGGAAAACGAGATCATGGCCGCATACTGTTCTGCAATGGCCCACCGAATCATGGAGCTTCTCAAGCGTCTGGGGGTCAAGGAGAAATTTGTTATTACAGGGGGAATTGCAAAGAATGAGGGAGTGGTCAAGAGGCTCGAAAAGGAGCTCGGAATCAAGACAGCTGAAAAGGTTTGGGCGAATCCGAACTATCGCAAGAAGAACTATCCTTTCGATACCCAACTGGCAGGCGCCATTGGAGCCGCCCTCTTCGCACAGGCATTGCTGAAGATGGGTAAGGCAAAAAGTGTGAAAAAAACGTAAATTCAGTTCGGAGTGATGAGTTCGGAGTTCGGAGCAAAAAAATATTTCTAAATCCAAACTCTTAAGAAAAAAGATGATTGCAAATTATGGTTTTAAAGATGGTTCCGGAGATTGGTTTCTCACTCTGGACACAGACAAGTGCAATGGTTGTGGCAAGTGCGTTGAGGTATGTCCGCCAAAAATTCTTGAGATTGGACTAGACGAAATAGACATTTTTCGTGAAGAACCTGTGGCTTCTGTAAAATCCGGTGAACGAAAAAAGATCCGTTACCATTGTGCTCCCTGCAAACCCGGCTTCGGGTCTGAACTACCACCCTGTGTCGCCGCCTGTGAATTCGCGGCCATCTCCCACTCCGACGGCTGGAAAAAGTCATATAAGGGCTTGAGGCAGAAGGTTTGAGGTGTGAGGCAAAAGAATTTTGGCCTTAAACCTCCAACCTCTAACCTCAAACATTCTTACGATGACCAGAGAAGAAGAATTAAAAAAACAAGGCTGGGAAAAACGCTTCACCATAGACGAGCCCCGCCTATCGGAAATGGCCGAGCAATACAAAGAACTCGGCTTTGAAGTCCTCCTTGAGCCTGTTGATCTCGCTTCGGAAGAATGCACCAGTTGCATGGCCGCAGACCCCAAACGCTACAAAACCATCTACACCCGCCAAATAAATTGATTTAACATGTCATATTTTATAGGACAAAGGTAGGCTGTACGGGTGACAAAGGTCTCTCGAAATATAACGAAAATGATTTTGTTCAGATGAGGTAACTTCTCGATTAACTGCGACTCTGGTTTGTGATAAAGGTTGAAAGGCAGTCGGCGAGGTTGATGTAAAAGGGGTTGTTGGTTGACTCCTTCATTTTTTCGCAGAAGGGGGGGACCCATGGGCTGAACAATCGGTTAAAAAAATGGTTTCGGGTTTCCTTGAGGGCCGTCGCTTTATCCTTTTCCGACCTCTCCAGGGCTTCTACTTCCTTGTGGATGAGATAATACATAAACTCCAGTTCAACCGCGATATGGTCCGGGAGTTCCTTGAAGTCCTTATCCATGACCAACCCTGCTTCTTCATACAGCTTGATCACTTCCATCGTGGAATTGCCCATCACCTTTCTCTCTCCGTCCAGATAGATAGAGCCGTACGGTGGGGCCTTTAGCTCATAGGGCCCGACGAAAAGTCTGGCATATTCAACCTTTAACTCTTCTTCTTTTGCCTCTGAAAACGCCTTTTCCATCTGCGAGGAGAATGCCACTGCCTCCGGACAGATCCCGCCTAATACATGCGTAAGGCTTTTGAAAATATCCTCCTGTGAAAATAACTCTTTTTGGGGAAGACAGAAACAGGCTGACAAAAACCGGTAACTGTCAGCCCTGAATCTTTCCCTTGTGATATCCCGATGGTTCTCCATATCCCTTTTTTCAAAATATAAGGGGACAGCCCTACTTCAGGCATTCAGGGCCGTCCCCTCACAATGAGCGGCTTTTTAAGACTTTCTCGCCTCTGCCTTGTAACTCCTTACATAATAGACATTGGGCTTAGCGCCCTTCTCCCCGGGTTTTAAAAACTCACCCTTATTATTCTTCAATTGGTTGGCCTTATGCTTCTTGAGCAACTGGCTGACCTCGCTCTCCTTGTCGGCGATGTCTCCGAAAGTTCTTGCCTTCGATGGGCAGACCACCACACAGTAAGGCTGTTCTCCGTGGATGACCCTGTGCTCGCAGAAGATGCACTTTTCAACGACATTCGATTTTCTCACGCTTGCATAATCGGAGTGTTTGTAGAGTGTTCGATGAGGAGGAAGGTTTCCAGCTTTTTTAGCGACCTCTGCCGCCGATGCTGTCACACCCTTGATCGCCTCCGTAGTATCCCTGTAAAAACCGTGCGGTTCGTCGTCGTTAAAACTGATCACACTGTAGGCGGCCTTTGCTTTGTCCACATCCTCCGCGCTATAGGGACAGTTCTGCTGGCAGAGACGGCATCCGATGCACCGTTCCTGATTATGCACGGTAATTCCATTGTTATGTTTATGCATGGCCTTCGGGGTGACAGGACATGCCTTAACGCACGGCGCATCCGTACAATGATTGCATAGAACCGGCATAATGGAATATTTAACGTTAGGAAACTGTCCCTCCACTTTTGTGACAAAATCCGCCCAGTTAAACGTCTGTCCTTTAGCCTTGTCCGGTGTGTTGTTTTCTGTCTTGCACGCCAGAGCGCAGGCTCCGCATCCGGTGCACTTCAGCAAATCTATGACCATTGCCAATTGCTTCTTAGCCATTTATTTTTCCCTCCTTTCCCTTAAGCTTTCTCAATTTTCACGCCGGTGAATCCGCCGTTGCGCGCGGTCGAACCGCTCAGGTGATCATAATCATCCGGCATGATCTCATTGAAGTTTGCGCCTCTTGGCTCAAACGTTGATAAGTCCTTTGTCCCCACGCGGCCATAATACCAGTGCCCCTGACCAAAACATTTCGCCGCCGAGCCCGGACGCACCCCTTCCCATAAACGGGCGCGGACCTTCAAGCTGCCGATGGTGGAAGTCACTTTCACCATATCGCCTTCCTTGACGCCGAGTTTTTTCGCATCGGAGGGATTGATATGAATGACATCCTCATAGCTCACATCACCGGGATCGCACTTTTTAAAGGCATGGTACCATGAGAGATTGGCGCTCCGGCCTTCCCTGTTGAGCCGGGATTTCATATCAATCAGGTCAAAGGGATATTGACTGCGGTCGCCATGCCTGCGGGGAGATTCATAGTGGGGCACGAACGCCTTCTCTCCCCGGGCCTCATAGTTTGTCGCTTCCATCACGCCGTCAACCGTTGTCTTATTTTTCTCCGCATGCTCGGCAAGGGCCTTTTTGAGAGTCTCGCTATAGAATTCAAACTTCTTTGTCGCGGTGGGATAGTTGCCCTTCTCCGGCGTGCCCCATTTCTTTCGGAATTCAAAGCGAGGGGAGTTAACAACCCCCTTTTTTCTGAAATCTTCCCAGCCCTCGGATCTGTCGCCTTTATAATCCTTGTTTTGAGCAGGATCCCACGCCTTCTGGCTGCGAATCTTTGTGGCGTAAAGGGCGAATTCCTCGGCATTGGCCGGGTTCTTGCCAGTTTCAGGATCTTTGTATTCATTGTAAAGCCAGTCGTAGATGTTTGAAAAACCTTTGGCCTTCAGTTTTTCAGCCAGAAGCCACACGACCTCCGTTTCAGCGCCCTTCACATCAAACATGCGCTTGATTACAGGCTGATGGATGGAGATATGCCCGTGCATATTTCCCTGGTTGCGAGAAATAGACCAATCTTCCGAATGATGCAAGGCGGCAGGCAGGACAATATCCGCAAACTGTGTCATCTCGGAAACCATGGGAACGATATGAACGAAGAAAGGAGTCTTTGCCATGGCTTTGTCCCAGCGTCCGGCTTCCGTTCCGGAAAAATTGAAGTTGCAGAAGTAGCCGATGGCCACCTTAATGTCATATGGGTCATTGGCCAGAATGGCGTTGGCCACATTATTGGTGGAAACGCCGCTGCCGGGCCTGCCGGAAGCGAGGTTGGGGAATTTAAGAGTTCCTCTCTGGTCAATCTTTTTATGCTTCCCTCCGGCCTTGGCCACGTCATCCTGATACTTATCGAACTTGGGATAACTGCTGCTCGGAGCGCCCGTGCCTGTAACGAGACCGCCTTCGTTGTCGCTGGCGCCGACAAGCCCGTTCAGGGCATGGATAGCTAATGCGGCGTACGTTCCACGGGGCATCATGGTTGGCCCGTACCAGATGGCGCACTGGGGGGCGGCCTGGGCAAAACCCTTTGCAACGCGTATGATCTGCTCTCTGGAAAGCCCTGTGATGCCGGCCGCCCAGTCAGGCGTTCTGTCCTTCAGTTCGATATTCCACCATTTTACAAGGCCGTGGGTATGCTTCTCGGAAAAACCGGCCTCATCAACCGTCTGCCCGGTCTTGAACTGGTTCTTGCCGTCCTTGAAATCACCCACAAACTCCTTGTTCCACAGCCCTTCGTTTAAGATCACATGAGCCATCGCAGTCGCCAGCGATCCGTCTTCGCCGGGCTTGATGGGCAGCCATTCATGCGCCTTGGCCGCGGTGTTGTTCATTCGGGGATCTACAACCACCACGGTCCCCTCCGCAAGAAGGCGGCTCAGTTTATCAGTGGTATTGGGAACGTTGCGGTTGGATGAAACAGGGTCGCAGCCCCAGACGATCAGATATTTCATCTTCTCGAGGTCATAATCGCAGTATCCCCAATAGCCTTCGGTAAAGAACCGCCCCATCTTCTCTACCTCAGCGCACAGGGCGCTGTGGGAAATGTTATTGGGAGAACCGATCATTTTGGTGAGGTTGTCATAGAGGATCGTATTATGATCCGAATAACGCCCTCGCAATAACAGGTACTTATGCGTTTCGTTATTTTTGCGCAGCTCCATGATTTTGTCGGCGACCATGTCCATCGCCTCATCCCACGAGATGGGAACGAACTTTGGATCAATCCCCCTTCCCTTCTGCGGGTTGGTCCTTTTCATGGGAACCTTGATCCTGTCAGGGTCGTAAATCTGCTGAAGGATCAGATGGCCCCTCACGCAGCAGTAACCATTGTTGACTTTGCTGAGCGGATTGCCTCGAACCTTTACAGCCCGTCCTTCCTGGACGAACATCGCTATGGGGCACCATTGCGTGCACCCCTGACAGGTTGAGGGAATCCATTGACCGGGTTCGGTCCCTCCAGTTCCAACCCGATGATCCTTGCCGTTGGCAAAGGCATTCAGGGTCAGACCATTTAGAGCAATGGACGCTCCTGCCGCCACGCCTGCCTTCAGAAAATCCCTTCTCCTGATCTCCATTTTGACCTCCCTATCAATGAATTGAACTACCACCAGCTACAAGCTGGTGGATTCTCTACTGACTGAAGTCAGCTAAAGACAAAACAACTAGCACAGAAATTCTCACGAGGGAAAATCTGAAAAACCTGCACACATTGTGCATACTAAAGTCTTCGCTTAAAGGCGAGGTTTTTTCTCCCCGAGTGAGACAATAAAAAAAGGGGGGCATAGATTTCTCTATGTTCCCCCCTATGGAACTTAAGTATCTGTTAACATAAATATATTAAAAAGGTCAAGAACCTATTTAAAATTTTTTTTAATCTTCACCTCCATTTATTACCAGGTCGTTTCGAAAACATTTTTGGATTGATAACCCCCTGAAAAAATTTATGAAATCTGAACGGGCTGTTGACCAAACCAACCGTTTGCCCTTCGATCCCGCCTGGGCGGGACTCAGGGCGAACGGTGATATCTTGAAATCATGCAACTTGTTAATTCATTCTGAACTTGTCGAAGCATGGAATCAGTTTTGGCAACAGCCTCTGAAGATGCGGCACATGTAACCTTACCCTATTTACCCCGTTAGAAAGCCCCGCAGCTCTGCTGCGGGGATGGTGGTTGTTTCCTTTTCAGCGAACACGGGGTTTAATGCCCCGTGTGAGCTTTCCCGTTAGAAAGTTGAAAACTTTCTAACGGGGTTTACTTAGAACGCGACTCTTTCCGGGTCAGTTTTTAGTCGAGAAAAGAGATTCGAAAGCCTTCACGCCTTTCTCATGCCCCGCCTTATCCTTGCCCCATTCCGTATGACAACCGTTGCACGAATTGGGGACGACATTTTTCGGGTCTTTCTCGAACATCTCCAGGCTCACTCTTGGTCTGATGATCCCAAAGTCGTGGTTGTGAATGTCACCAGCTTCTGCCGAAGCGGCTGTTTTCACCAAATGGCAAGAGGAACATCGACTGGTTCCCCTGGTCTCCGGAGCATAGTTGTGCTTGGTATGGATCCGGATGGCCCAGGGATTGGCAAACTTTTTGTCTTTGCCGTGACAGGAGAGGCAGAGGTTGTTGTTGTGGTCGGCCTGGGTCAACTGGGATCGGCTGGGCCCTCCATGGGGATTATGACAATCAAAGCAGAGGACACGGGCATAAAAATGGCCGCTCTTCTGGAAATCAAGCCACTGTTGATGATGAGATTTGGAATGGGCCTGGGGATCTCCCCAGATTCCGGGTTTGAATTGGTAATAATTGGCCAGGGGTTCTCCGAGTTTATAAGGTTTGTTCTCTTTGTCGTTCCAGGGATATTCAAAGGTCCCGTTCGGAACGCTCACCCCTCTCGTATGGCATTGACCGCAGACCTCCAACCCTCGCGCATAGTCCAGTTTCCTTGGATTGATGATTTTTCCTTTGGTCTTTGGGGACTTCACATGTTCAGAGCCTGGGCCATGGCATTTTTCACAACCTGTGTTGAGCTCCACGTATTTCGATTCGTAACCTGCATCAACTTTTTTAAGTTCAAGACCGGTATTATGACAACCGGCACAGCTCATATCAAAGGATTTTCCCACAGAGGGTTGTTTGAGGCTGCCATCCTCATTGTACCAATTCTGCAGATTATAAGGAACCCAACGGGAGGTTGCCTGGTTCCACTGGAAGGGAAGAATGTAATGATGATTTCCGATCTTGACCTGATAGCGTTGTTTCCAGCCCCACCCCCCATAGGTCCTCACGACATGATAGGTAACCTCCTTCGAAGGATCCTTTGCGTCCACTAATTTGGCCTGATAAACCTGGCCGGGGCCTTCTTCCAATTTGACAATGACTTCCGGGATATTTCCGGCTTTCAGTTTGATCATACCTTTCCAATTGACCACGAGTGAATCATTCGTGCGGCTTAAGATCTGTTGGGACTTGTTGTGCAGGGTGTCCTTCCAGGTCTCATAGATTGAGCTGTGACAGGACATACATTTTTTGGATCCCACATACGAACCCTGGGCCATGACCAAGGAAGGGATGAGGATCAGAATAGAAAAGAAAAGTAGGGAGATTGATAATAAACTTTTTTTCATCGGGTCTAACCCCCTTTCGCTAATGTAGTGCACCTAACGGTTCTTTACAATAATTTTTAAGGTATCATTCCTTCGAAAGCAGGAAACCAGTTTAGAAATACTGGATTCCCCCGTATCAAGTACGGGGCAGGCTCAGTCAAGCCCGGAATGACAATCAAAGAAAAGAAATTTATCACGCATTACACTTAATTCGTTTAATAAAAGATTTGATCTTGTTTGTTTCATTCTTGCCGAGCATAAAAAAGGGGGTAAACCGATGGCTCGGTTCCCCCCCCTTAAGATGATGGTGCGATGTTAAAATAAATTCAATCGATTCTAAAAAATGAATGGCAGGGAAGGGCTCTTCCTTCTTAAAATGGGAGCGAGGAGCCCTTCCCCTGTTTGTTACTTCCCTAATTTATGCACTCCTTTGGCATACTGTGCAGCCCAGGATGCATTCCTGTCGGTATGGCAGCTCAGGCAGGCATATCCCAGGGTGATATAACCGTTTGAGAATTTTTTATCGTCCGTGAGTTGTTTGGCATTGGGGTCGATGTTGATTTTAATGAGATGGGTTGCAAGATCTCCTTTCATATAACCCCGCTGAATGGCGGTCTCACCCAGATCTGGCATATGACAATCCACGCATCTCACCTTTGCCTTTTGATGCTTGCTGTCTCTGAAGTCTGCAAGCTGTTTTTGATGGCAGGTGGCGCAGGTTGCCTTTAAATCGAGCTTCGCCCTTTTATGGGGGTTATGGCAGTCCACGCAGTTCATTGCCTTGTGAGGACTCTGGAGCATTTCCTGGTACTGCTCTCTATGATCGATGAATCCCGACCCCTTTGCCGGAATGACCTTCATATCGGTCCCGCGGCGATGGCAGGTGGCGCAGAATGCGGCCGATTTATCAACCTTGATGTTTGCTTTGGCCGGTTTGGCCACGTGCTCACTTCCGGGCCCATGGCAGGCCTCGCATTGAATCCCATTAAAAGCCCAGGTCCCGATCAGGCCTGGTTTTCCCATCTGATTGCCCTCTTTTTTATAACCGGTTGTGTGGCATGGTCCGCAGTCAAAGGGAACTTTCTGACCTGCATTCCAATCGGTGAACGCCTCTGTTTCGATATTGAACTGATTTTTCCCCTTAATTTTTCCATCCGGGCTCTGGGTGATGAAAAATCCATCCTGATCGATATACCTTGCTTTCCATTTGAAACCGCCAGCAACAAGGAGGATGTCATCCCATGAATTAACATAGTCGGGTTTCGGAATGCCAGCGTCTCTGGCCTCCTTCGCAGGCCTAACTTTATAGGGATGACCTGTTGCCTTCCAGTTGTCATAATATTCCCTGTGACAAGCGACACATTTGTCAGCCCCCACATAGTTGGCCTGAGCCATGGTGACGGTTGGAATGAAGATTAGAATGGAGATAATCAATGCCCATTTCAATCCCAAAAATTTTTTCAACATATCTTTTCTCCTTTCGTTAAGATGCTAAGTTCATAGAGGTTTCCCCCCTATTCACCTCCTTTCTATTCGTAAATAAAAAAGGGGGTAAACCGAGTAGATCGGTTTTCCCCCCTATTATTATGACTGTTTTTTTAACATATCGCTTAAAAAAAAATCAAGGGGATTCCAAAATTTTAAGGTTAATTCCGCCTCACTTGATGAAACATCATGGTCTATTGGTTTCTCTGCCATGGACTACTTCCCGGCCTTCAATTTATCCTCGATCGCCTTTTCGAGGAATTTTACGCCATCAATGGATGTCTGGATGGATTCGAGGAGAGATGCCTTCGCTTGGTCGGGGTTATGGAAGCCATCGGAGTTTTCAGCCGTCCACCACTCCCATTTCGTATGCGCCTTTGTATGGAACTTCCTCGATTCCTTGAGGGTGTCCTCGGACACTCCGACAGATTTTGCAAGCTGATAGCTCCGCACAAACTCCGAAAGCCAGAGCTCTGCCTTCCGCATCTTTCCCCTGATATAATTCTGCACTCCTTCGATCTGATACTCAGCCTCCTTCTCTGTCCAGTGAGGATGGCACTTCAGGCAGGTGTCTTTCTTCATATATTTAGCGCCTTTCTGCCCATGCCAGGTGAAGGTTTTGCCTGCCTTCTTCATCTTTGGCATATGGCAATCCTTGCACTCCACCCCTGCCCTTTCATGCTTGCTCCCCCAGAAGGCCTCAACCTCCGGATGCTGTATCTTCGACAGGAGAGATCCTGTCACTTCATTTCGAAAATCCCTGTACCCCTGTTTTTCGACCCATGCGTCGTAATCAAAGACATTTCGCCACTGGAATTCATTCGTCCTTCGGTCTTCCATGCCTATGGTCTCGCCTGTCTTAAGATCGATGACAGGATTGCAATTATACTCTACGTGACACTGGGCGCACATGAGATTTGAATCAGGTTTATTCAAGGCGCCAATGGCTCTGAAATCCCTGAACATCACTTTGGTCATGGTGATCTTCTTGCTCTTTTCTTTATCATAGGGGTAGGTTCCCTCTCCTCTGTCAACAACCGCATTGATCAGGGCGTCCCTGACAACCCTCGGGCCGGCTGAATGAGGGTCATGGCAGGTATAACAATTGAAGGGTCGGTGAACATCCCTCGCCATCTCAACCACCTTGGACGTTCTGTCCCACTTCGCCTTCGGATTCTTGTCTCCCATGTAGGCCCATTTCATGATATGGTCCTGGGTCTTACAGCTAAGACAGACCGGATTTGCAGCTGTCGCTGCTGTCCTTGGCGTGTAAGGCGGAAAGATCTTCTGGTCGCTCGATGAAGGATCTACATCCTTTAATATCTCCCATACGGACTTTTCAGCAGCTTTGGCATCGCTCATTTTTGTCCAGTCCTTAAGCTGGAATCTTCCACCAAAGGCCCGATCAACCAGAAGTTGATCAACGAGAGAGAAGACATGGCTTCTCGGTTCCCCGTGTTCCCTTGTAAAACCATGGGGCCTCATAATAATGTCAAAGAGCGGTGAGCGACTGGTGGCAGTTGACTTTTCCACTTTTGGCTTGGACTCAAGATTTACCGAAATAAAAGACTCATACTGTTCTTTGTGACACTTGCCGCAGGTCGCATGGTCCATTCGGGTGGCCGGTTTCGATTCCACATCCTTGAGGTGTTTTTCCAGGCCTTCGTGACAACTCATACAATTGACTTTTCGATGTTTTCCCGCCGCATGAAAATCTTTAATCTCATCATGGCAGCCATAGCAGGGTTTGACATCGAAAAGGGTTTCTTTAGATGCAGCCTTCGGGATCATAGGTTTTTTTTTGGTCGCTGCTTTCTGGGCATCGGCGGTGGTAAAATAAATGATGCTGACAAGGGCAATCGCAACGGCCACTACACTTACCATGTAAACTCTTTTACTCATAGGACACCCCCTTGTTTAATAATCAGTCCATCATATAGACTCTGAAAACAAGCTTCTCGCGCCTCAAGAAAAATCAAGGGAATTTTTAAATTTTTCATGGATGATGGTCTCGTAAAAAGTCGTAATTCGCGCTCTTTTGTCATTCCGGCGAAAGCCGGAATCCAGTGTTTTCAATTATTTAAGAATTTTCTGGACTCCGGTTTTCACCGGAGTGAGAACTTTTTACGAGTCCATCATGGATAGACAAGAACCCCTTTTCTTGCCAGTGCGATATGTTCCTCCTTTGGAATATGGGCCCTGTGGCAACGGGTGCAGGATTTTAAGCCATTCTCCCTGGCGATCTTTCCTCCTTCGAACGCATCCGCCCCCATCATCATCTCCTGGTACCTTTCACCCGGGCCATGGCACGCCTCACAACCGACATTCTCTTCTTTAAACGTTTTCTTTTCCGGGTCATACCCGGTGGCATGGCAGGGCGTGCATTTGGTTTTATCCTTCTCTCTCCGTATCCGGGAAAAGGCGGTCGTGGCCATGGATGATTTTCTCCAGATCTCAATATGTTTCTTATCGAGGCCTTCATGACAAGCGATACAGGATTCGGAGCCGGTGTAGGCCACCTCTTCCTGGATGAAATAGGGTCTCTCCTTAGGGGGAGGCTCTTCGGGCAAGTCCGGCGCCGTCTTTTCCCAGCTTCGGATGAAGGCTACTAACTGGTGAATCTGCTCCGGATTTAATGGACCCCCTTCCTGATCGCCGAGCGCAACCATCCCGGTTCGGGGGATACCGCGCTCAATGATCTTATAAAGGAGGGGATCGTCCACTGATTCCAGGTACCTTTTCGAATTGATCGGTCTCACTCTTTTCTGAGGGCCGCCGGTCTCACCATGACATCCGGCACAGTGTGTCATGTAGAGGGGTTTCCCTTTTTCAGCAGCATCCAACCTCATCTTTTCAGTCTCTACCTTCACCCGGTGGGGTTCCAGTAGCCAATAAATGGTAAGAAAAAGGACAATGGCCACTGTCAATATCATGCCTAAAAAAATCTTTTTTTCCATCGGCTTCTAATCTTTCTGTAAATGACAGAATGGGTAGCGCAACCCTTTAGGGTTGGGTTGCTTAAAGCCCCGCTCATTGGCGGGACTAAAGCCTTGCGCTACAGCTAATTTTTATATCTTGATGACCTGAGAAGGATCGAAGTTTTTCCTCTCAATCAGAGTCGCCGTATCGACCACCAGTTTTCCTTCGACAATTTGAAGTTTATAAAGGTCTAAAGGACGTGGAGGAGGACCTTCGAGCACCTCTCCATTCCGGTTGAATTGTGCGCCATGGCAAGGGCATTCGAACTTTTTGAGCATTTCATTCCAGTTGACGATGCAGGCGAGATGGGGGCATATCGCAGAAAATGCTAAAAATCCTTCTTCCACTCTCTGAATGAGGGTTTTTTCTTTACGAAAATAGATGACCTCGCCGATTTTAAAGTCATTTATCTTCCCTGCAATGAAGATCTTTTCACCTTTCCCCTGCTTTTTTCTTGGCCAGAGGAAGGCAAAGGTGCCGAAGATCAATTCGCCGATGACCACGGCGCCAGCTCCGATCCAGGCATAGCCGATCAATTTCCTTCGGGAGATCGATTTTTTATCGACTTGATCCAGCTCATTCATATTGCTTCCTATGTTTTAAATTTAGGAATTATGGAATGAAGGGATTATAATTCCTAAATTCCCAAATTCCTTAATTCGCGATTAATTCAAAGGTCATTTCCACGGCAGAACGAAGTTCCAGTTTTCTCCACGAAACAGCTCGCCAATCACAATGAGGACGAGGGCTCCTAAGATAAAGACCGTGAAAAGAACGAGGAGCACTTTTCGTTTTTCTCCGCCTATAAATACCCTGTTTAAAAAGGAGCCGGTTTTGGTTCTGGGTTTCCTGTCAATATAAGGAATGAGAAAAAGCCAGATAATAATGCAGAGGGGGATGATGATTCCCGGTATGACAGGTTTGTCGGTATAATGGATTAACTCCTGGATGCCGGTAAAATACCAGGGGGCTTTCCCAGGATTGGGTGTCACCAATGGATTGGCCAGGTCTTCAAGGGGCGCATCGAAGAAGAGAGAGATCATGAAGAGACAGAGCGTAACTGCCAGAGTGCAAATCGTCAGGAGGATGAAATAGTGGGGAAAGGTCTCCACCGTATCCTCAGGCGCCTTTTCCGCCAAAGGTGAAGTCCCATCCACTATCTCCATCAAACCGTAGGTCTTGTTGGGGTCTTTAATAAAAACTTTCGGTTGCTCTTTCTCCATCTGATTTTTACTCCATTCGCTCAATTGCGGATTGTGGAATTCGGATTTCGGAAAAATATCTAATTTTCATTCCGCATTCCGAAATCTAAAATCCGCATTTGTCAGAGTGGTCCTGAGATTCCCCCGTCCTTTCTCACTCTCCAGAAGTGGATTGCCATCAGCAATGCTGTCAAAAAGGGGAGGACGACGCAATGAAGCACATAAAAACGGAGCAAGGCTTCATGGCCCACCTCGTCAGCCCCAAGCAGAAAGTATCGAATATGTTTTCCGATGAATGGGGTGTAAGCCATGATCGTCGTTCCCACGGTAATACCCCAGTAAGCCAGCTGGTCCCAGGGAAGAAGATACCCTGTGTAACTGAGGGCAAGGGTGAGGATGAGAAGAAGAATTCCGATCACCCAGTTAAATTCCCGTGGGGGCCGGTAGGAACGGGTGTAAAATACCCTGACCATATGGAGGAAGACGGTTATGACCATCCCGTGGGCAGCCCAGCGGTGCAAATTTCTTAAAATTTTCCCATTGAGCACAAGGGCCAGGGCCTGCATATCGAAATAAGCCCTTTCAATCGAAGGCGTGTAGAGAAACATTAAGAGGATGCCGGTCACCGTGAGGATGATGAAGAGAAGGCAGGAGATTCCCCCAAGGCAGAAGGTATAGGAGAATTGGAGGCCATGGCGCTTCATCTTTGCGGGAAAGATATGGAGGAAGAAGTTGTTAAAGACCAACATCGATCTTTTCAGATCGGTATCCGGAATCCCGGTTCTGAAGATGGATTTCCAGACAGCTGATCCTGAAATGCGTTGGAGGATTCCCTTCTTCATCTGTCTTGTTCTCGCCTAAGCTCAGATTGCCTGTGGTACTCTTCCATGGTAATCGCGCCGGTTGGACATCTTTTTGCACAGAGACCACACTGGATACAGCGGGATTCATCTTTGATCATTGCCGTCGCCAGGTTGAGTTTCTCCGCTTTCTCTATGGGAACGTTGTAAAGAGATTCGATCAATGTCGATAGCCTCTCCCCTCCCTCAATCTCATCGAGTCTCGCCATCCGAAAACAAGACTTCGGACAGATATCGACGCACCCGCCGCATAGGATGCATTTTTGCCGATCAAAAATGGTGAAGAGATGACACTGGAGACATCGTTTGGCCTCACGTCGTGCCGATTCCTTCGATAACCCCAGTTCCACTTCCTTCTCAAATGAATTTCGTTCTTTTACCGGAATCGTCTCCACCCTCTGTCGAGAAATTTTCTCTAAATCAGGATCGATCCTGATCTCCGGGGCCGGGGTAAAGCAAGAAGGTCTCTTCTCATATGTTTCTCCACTCAGATATTGGTGGATGGAGAGGGCGGCTTTTCTTCCATCCGCAATCACCCTGATCACATCCCTGGGGCCAGTGACGAAGTCTCCACCGGCGAAGATGCCGGGGACATTGGTTTCAGAGGTTTCCGGATTGACGGCCAATCGGTCCCATTTCGATATTTCAAGGCCGATCTCCTCGGGGAGGAATGAAATGTCAGGGGATTGGCTGACTGCCGGTATGAGAAGGTCTATATCGATATCGAATTCAGATCCTTCAACAGGGATGGGCCTTCTCCGGCCATCCCTCTCAGGTTCTCCCAATCGATTTCGTATGCATCGGACACCCGACAGAGTGGTTCCGTCTTTTGAAAGGACTCGAATCGGCTGAGTCAGATAATGCACCTTGATCCCCTCTTCTTCCACCTGATCCAGTTCTCTCAGGTCCACCGGCATTTCTTCTCTCGATCTCCGGTAGAGGATGAAGACTTCCTTTGCGCCCAGTCGGAAGGAGGTGCGAGCCGCATCCATCGCCGTATTTCCACCACCCACGACAGCCACTGTTGCACCGATCTTGAGATTTTCTTTTAAATTGACCTTTCTCATAAAGGTCACCCCATGGATGACGCCCTGGAGGTCTTCGCCAGGGATTCCCAATTTTTCAGCCTTATGAGCGCCCGCAGCAATATAGACGGCCTCGTAGTCTTTTCTTAAATTTTCAAGGTTGATCTCTTTCCCGATGGGAGTCTCTGTCCTGACCTCAACTCCCAATCGCTTCACCTCTTCGATGGCTTGCTCCACCACTTCTCTGGGGAGCCGATAGGGGGGAATTCCTACATTGAGCATTCCACCGGAAATGGGGAAAGATTCAAAAATCGTCACTGCATATCCCATTCTGGCGAGATCATTAGCGGCGGAGAGACCGGAGGGACCTGCTCCGATGACGGCAATTCTTTTTCCCCTTTTTATGATGGATTTCTCATAGGGTGGGGAAGAAGTTTTATGATCCGAAGAAGCCCGCTTCAGGGAGCAGATGGAGATGGGTTGATCGATGAGAAGACCTCTTCGACACTTCTCCTCGCAGGGATGGACACAGATCCGGCCTAAAATGGCGGGGAAGAGGTTGTCCTCCCGATTGATTTCGAAGGCGCGGTCATAATCTTTATGAGCGATGGCTGAGATATATTGAGGCGCACGGGTATTGACCGGGCAGGCATTTTCACATCCGATGTTCTCCTCAAACCAGCGCTGATCCGGAACCTGGATACGAAATCGGGTCAAACCGGCTTCCTTCATGGTGTTTTGATTTTAAAGATTTTGAGAAGGTTCGAAACTCCTGCCCGCAACTCATTGAGACGATTGAAATAGATGGTGGCCAGCCTCTTCATGATCTCCATCCCGATCTTTGGATCTTCTTCCATCTTCTTCCTGATCAGGTTGGCGTCCATAACTAAAACCTCTGAGGGCTTCAGACAGAGGGCTGAAACATTGTAATGAAATGGCTCCATCAGAGAAGCCGTCCCGAAAACCGCTCCTTCTTTTTCAATGTTGGAGGTCATAAAATCGATTTTCTCTTGTGTCTTCACTGTCAGATCGACAGCGCCTTTGATCAATATATAGAGACAGCTCGCTTCCTCTCCCTGAAGAAAGATCGCCTCTCCTTCAGGAAAGGATTTGACAACGGCTTGGGATAAGAGGATGCTGAGCTGGGTTTCATCCAGCCTCTCAAAGAGTTCTGTCTTCTTCAACCAATTTGTTGAAACCATCTCACGCTCCAATCAAACCTCATTGCAAAATGATTAATTAGAGTCTGTTTATAAATGCACTTTTTGTTTCATGCCGGACTTGATCCGGCATCCAGAAGGTCTTGAAATTACTGGATTCCGGCCTTCGCCGGAATGACGACCTTTTGAAAAATCTTTAGTTTATGGACAGACTCTAATTAGCAATCCAATGCATTGTTAATTTTACATTGCTAATTTTAAAATTTGCATTGAGTTCACATTAGGGCATTCCCCTGTTCAGGTAATCCATCAGGTCCACCATCTCCTGGCCATCGATTTTTTGCCAGGAGGCCTTCACCTTTCGCATCTTCTCCAGCATTTGAGGTCCGTGATTCCACATGGTCTGGGCCATGAAGATCGGAGAGATCTGGCCTTTAAGAGCCGTGAGATCGGAAGGCGTTCCCCGGGTGTGGCATTGATGACACTGTTTTTTATTGAAAGTGTTTTTCCCCCTGTTGGGATCGCCCGGTTCATCGAAGTATCGCGTAGAGAAGAGATGGGCAACCACATCGGCCATCTCCTGGGGAGATAGCAGGGGACGATCCAATCCTTTCTCTTCGATTCCCTTCCACATCTCACGGGAATGATTCCACATCATCCCTGCCAGTTGGGTAAGCGTTCGAGGGAAATCCTTTTTCCTGCCCAGATCGAGTTGTCCTGATGAGATGTGACAGCGAATGCATCCCTTGTGAGCAAAAAGTTTTTCCCCGGACCGGGGATCGCCCGGAGAGAGGTAGATCTTTTCAACGGTCCCGCTCAGACTCCGGATATAGGCGATGAGGTCCGCCATTTCATTGTCCTTGAATTCAACCCATGGCAGCCCTTTCTTCTTCATCGCCTGTTCCATCTGGGGTTCATGGTTCCACATCATCTGGGCCCAGAGAATGGGGTTGGTATACATACCCCAGCGGCCGAGATCACCCCTTGCTCCTTCTTGAACAGTATGACATTTCCCACACCCCTTGGTCTCCATCAGGGTCTTTCCTTTTTTAGAGTCTCCGGGTTCATCCATGTAACGGATGAAATAGAGGAAGGCAAAGAGATCAGCCATCTCTTTTTTGTTAATTTTTTGAAGGGGCACTTTTTGAGCGGACATCTTCCCCCACATCTCCGGTCCATGGTTCCACATCAGAGCCGAGAGCTGGGCCGGGCTGACGTAAGATTTCGGAAGGGTTCCGAGGTCAGGCCCTCCCTTTCCTCCTTCTCCCCATATGGCGTGACAGGCTCCGCATCGTTTCGTTGTAAAGACCTTCCATCCCTCCTTGATTTCTCCGGGAAGGAGGTATCCGCCTCCTTTCTCAACTCCCATGGCCTGATTCCACAGGACGAAACCGGTCCCTAATAAAAGGAGGGCTGTCAAAATTAAGAAACGCTTCATCTTCCACTCCCTTTCTGTTTTGATTCTTCCAGCATTTCAATGGGGTCTGTCTTTATCTCTACCATTAATAACCCCCCTTCCTCCCCCCCTTAATTTAAGGGGGGAATAGAGAGGGAGTTACAAGAGGGGGTTAAACCCACACAAAGGCCGGGAAATCCTCTATTTTTTCTTCGGGGTCCGCAGATATTCAAGAAGATCGGCCATCTCCCCTTTTTTAAACCGGGGCCATGGGATTCCCTTTTCCATCGTCGCCCTGCGGATCTCCACGCTATGGTTCCAGATGCCCGCGGCAATCTCCATAGGATTGCCTGCGCCCTGATATTTTGAGAGATCGATGTGCATCAACTCTCCCCGCTTCCCATCCACCCCGTGACATCTAACACATACGAGATCTGAAAACTTTTTCCTCCCATTGACCGGATTGCCCGCCTCGTCGATGAAATGGAGGAAATAAAGATAGGAGATGAGATCGGCCATCTCTTTGGGTGTAAACTTCGGGATGCCGGTTTTGGTCTGGGACATTTTGGCCAGGACCGTTGGTCCCTTGTTCCACATCGTGGAGGTCACACGGGTGAGGCTCCGGTAATAGGCCTTCGACCTCTTCGAGAGATCGATGCCGCTGACAGAGGTCTTTTCCCCCTGGACGGGATGGCATTCCCCACATCCTTTGGCTAAAAATGTCTTTTTCCCTTCTCTCGGATTTCCGGGAGTAATATAGGCAACCTCTTTGGGTCCCTTTGCGTTCGTTTTAATATACTCGAGGAGGTCGATCATCTCGGTCTCTTTGAATTCAGGCCACTTCATTCCGAGTAGGACCATGTTGGCGATCATCTCCGGACCGTGGTTCCAGATCTCCATACTTAAAAAGACCGGAGAGATGTTCTGCGGAAATCCTTCCAGGCCCGATTCTCCCTTTTTCCCTTTTCCAGAAAGCGGGTGGCAGGCGATACAGCCCTTCTCATTAAAAAGGAATTTACCTTTGGTTGCATCCCCGGGTTCATCGAAGTATTTGAGGAAATAGAGATAGGCGGCGATTGAGCCGAGTTCTTCCCCTGTCAAATCGGGTTTCAAAATCTTTGCCCTTTCAATACCGGCCACCATGGAGGGGATGTGATTCCAGAGTTTGGCGGCCAGATCGAGCTGGGTGTCGCCCAGATCGATCTTACCCAGATCCGGACCTGCCTTTCCCCCCTCTCCCTTGAGGGCGTGACATTTGACGCAGCCTTTATTCACGAAAAGGCGCGCCCCCCTGGCAGGATCCTCAGGAAGGATCTGGGCAGAGACAGAAGAACAGGCAATAAGAAATATAAACGCTCCCACGATGAAAATTGCTTTCTTCATAATGATCCTCTGAAACCATCGGTGAAAATTGCAAAATTAACAAAGAAAAATTAGCAATGGCTGAAAGATTATTAACAATTTAGGTGGTTGAAATCATCTTATAAAATCCCTCCCCGCCTCCCTTTGCCAGGGAGGAGATAGAGGTTTCCCCCTTTGGAAAAGGGGGATGTAGGGGGATTTTATGATGATTCTTTTGATCAATTGACCAGGAAACTCTTCTTTTCATAAGGCTAAAGTGATACCAAAAATTAACAATGAAAAATTAGCACGGGTTAAAAGATTTTTAATTGATCATTGCTAATTGATAACTGACCAATTTGCATTGATATTTACTCCACTCCAATCCCGGGGAGATAGGTTTTGATTCGCTCCTGGACTTCGGCCATCGATTTTTCCCTTCCTTCCCTCACCTCCCAGATGGAGACAATGGGAAAAAGTTTGGTAAAGATCATGTAGAGGAGAATGAAGAAGGCGACACAGCCGGCGAATATGGACCATTCCACCCAGGTGGGAAAATAGAGGACCGCCTCATTGGGAAGCCTGGGGTTGGCGAGCGTCGGAACGACGATCACAAACCGTTCCAGCCACATCCCGATGATGACCGAGATCGATGCAATCAATGTCCCGTAGGGCGTCCGGGTTTTATTAAAGCTGAGGATAGGCAGGGGAATGATAAAACAGAAGAGAAACATCCCCCAGAAGAAGGGAGCGAATTTTCCGGTAAACTTCATCCAGAAGATGGTCATATGGATGGGCTCCCCCCCGTAAAAGGTGGTGAGATATTCCGTAAAAGTGAAATAGAACCAGAGAAGGGTCATCACCAGGAGGAGGATTCCCAGATTGTTGAAATGGACGGGTCGGAGGTAATCTTCAAGATGATAGACTTTACGGATCAGATTCATCGCCACGATGAGGGCGGCTATTCCTGAGAAGATAGCCCCGGTAACGAAGTAGGGGCCGAAGATGGCCGTATGCCACATGGGCTGAATGGTCATGGCGAAGACAAAGGAGACAACCGTATGGACAGAGACGGCAACAGGAATGACAAGGATCGCCATAAAGGAAATTCCCTTTTCGAGGAGATGGTGCTGTCTTTCCGTCCCGCTCCAGCCCAGGGCAAGGATCCGGTAAAACCATTGATATCTCCCCCCATGGTCTCTGAGAATGGCGATATCCGGGATCAACGGAAGGTAGAGATAGACCGAACTGGCGGTCAGATAGACGGTGATGCTTGAAACATCCCAGAGCAGGGGAGACTGGAAGTGAGGGTATTGAAGAATATTGAGCATGCGGTCCGGTCTTCCCAGGTCCATCAGGATGTTTCCCACACCGAAGAAAAGGACAAGGACAGTGATCACTTCAGCGGACCGGGTAATCGATCTTCGCCATTCTGCCTTGGCGAGCCGGAGGATGGCAGAGATGAGGGTTCCGGCATGGCTGATGCCGATAAAGAAGACAAAGTTCGTAATATAGACTCCCCAGTAGATGGGCCTGGAGAGCCCGGTCACGCCCAGGCCGTCCCGGTATTGATAAATATAAGCTCCGGCTGCCCAGAGGATGACCGCAATTAATGAGAAGAGAGTGAGATAAAAAGTTTTCCCTGTTCTCTGAATGGGCTGAAGCAAAATCGCATCATCGCCCAGCTTAAAACCTTTTCCGTCCATCACATTCCCTCTGAAAGATAGATGACCTTAGGCTCGGTTCCCAGATCCTCTAACAATTTGAAAGCCCTTCTTTCTCTCGAGAGGATCGATACCGTGCTGAAAGGGTCATTGAGATCGCCAAAATTCATGGCCTTGCTGGGACAGGCCTGAACACAGGCCGGGATATAATCCTCCGAGAGAAGCTCCCTCTTTTCAACCTTTGCCTTCTCCCTTGCCTTGAGCAGACGGTGGTGACAGAAGGAACATTTCTCCACCACTCCCTTTCCCCGAATGGAGACATCCCGGTTCAGAGAGCCCTTCATCTCTTTCGGCCAGTGAGGCTCATACCAGTTGAAGCTCCGGACGGTGTAAGGGCAGGCGGTGGTGCAGTAACGACAACCGATACACCGGGAATAGACAATGCCTACAATCCCTTCTTCATTTGTATAGGTTGCGCCCACGGGGCAGACCTTGATGCAGGCGGGATGCTCACAATGCATACAGGGCCTTGGAAGAAGCCTCGCTTTAATATGGGGATATTCGCCTTCGATAAAGGGGAGAAGTTCAATCCAGTGGATGGTGCGGCCCATGGCTGACTCCTCCGGCCCGATGATGGCGATATTGTTCTCTGCATGGCAAGCCGCCATACAGGTCTGGCACCCGGAGCATCTATCCAGATCGATGACCATTCCCCACTTATGCATTGTTGAAACCTCAAGGCCAAATTCCAAAGTTCAAATGCCAAAGGAATGTCAAATGGTAAAACGCCAAAGAGGTTCTCTCTTGATAAATTTGGTCATTTGACATTTGGATTTGGTTTGAACTTTGACATTTGATATTTGACATTCTCAAGTCTTATATACCTTAACCCTTGTCGTTCCATGAATCGGGTATCCGGTGATCGGGTCGAGATCATCTCCGATGAGGCGATAAGGATTTTGGCCCACCCCCTTTGACCATCGGCCTCCGGAGGAGTGACCCTGCCCGAAGGGAATGCTGACGACATCGGGCATGGCCCCTTTGTAGAGCCTTGCTTTTACCCTGACCTTTCCCTTCGGGGATTCGACCCAAACCCAGTCTCCATCGGATATGGACATCCGTTTTGCCGTCCCGGGATTGATTTCGACCCAGGTCTTCCATTTTTCAAAAAGATGTTGGCCTGCCATGGCCTGAAGCCAGGGCTGGTTCGCATTTCTTCCTCCTGTCAAGCTCATGGTTCTGAAGACATGGAGATGGAAAGGATACTCTTTTTCGTTCCCGGCCTCTTTCGACTCTTCCCAGTGAGGAAGAAGAGAGGAATCCTTCAATTCTCCGGGCGAAAAGGAGCGAACCTTTTTCCATTTCTGTGGATAGAATTCAAATTTTTTAGAAGGCGTCCGGAAGACGCGATCCCGTTCCCCAAAATCATAGACCGGATCCCACCATCCTCCTTTTTCAAGGAGGAGCTTCGAGAATTCTTCAAAGTTCTTATAAGAAGGGACCGACCATCCTCCCCGCTGGAGAAGACGGGTCCAGGCCTCATCGAATTGGAGACCGAAAGTATCACCCCTTTTTGCCTCGAAGATACCCTTGAGGCTATCCATCATCACTTCTTTGAAATCATTCCATGGGAAGGCCTTCTGAATTTGGCCTCCAAGGGATCTGGCCAGGGCGAGAAGAAAATCACCGGTCGCCTTTGTCTGATAAAGAGGAGGGATCACGGGTTGCCGGATCCCGAGGACGGGAAACCCATTATTAAGAAAGACCGGGTCATCCTGCCATCGTTCAAGGGGAGTGTGATCAGGAAGGATGAGGTCTGAAAACTGGGCGGAATCATCCATATACGGGGAAAAGCTGACGACCAGAGGGATCTCCTGAAAGGCCTTTGAGAAGAGGTCGGGGGCCGGGTTGGAAAACAGAGGATTGGTGTAGTATAGAAAGAGAATCTTTGGCTTATAAGGTTTCCCGGAGAGAGTATTTCTGGCAAAGAGATAGGGATAATTCACGGAAATCCCATTTCCTTCATCGATCCGCTTCTGTGAATTCCCCCGTTGAGCAATGGCATCCTCTCTGAAAGAAGGAAGGGATTGATAAGGAATGGATCTGGGAATCAGGACTCCTCCGGAAACATCGATGTTTCCCATCAATCCATTGAGAACTGCGACAGCCATCTGATGGAAAGGACGATCCCGGTATCCGATGGCCAGGGAGGGCTGGTTCGATGAAAATTCTCTGGCCAGACGGATGAGTTGGTCGATGGGCACGCCGGTCCGTTTGGATACGACCGTGGGTTCATATTCAGAGAGGACGAACTCTTTGAACCCAAGATGCTCGCGGCCATCCGGGCTTGTCCAGCTCTCAAATCCGAATGTCTGTCCGGAGATGAATTCCTTATGATAGAGGCCTTCCTTGATGATCATATGGGCGATGCCAAGGGCGAGGATCCCCTCGGTACCGGGTCGCACGGGGATCCATTCGTCGGCTTTGATGCCAGTGAAGGAGAGGCGCGATTCGATCTGGACCAATCTTCCGCGTATGCCCGGTCTTCCTCTCCTGAAGTGTCCGTAGCCCTTTAACATCTGGACCGGGGACCAGGGGGATTCCAACATCCCGGAGCCAAAAGAGAGGATGTACTGGGCATTCTCAATATCATAGGCCGGAAGGGAATGGATTCCCTGTGTGAGGAAGAGACCTTCCAGGGGAGGTTCTTCCCACCTGAATTGATTGTCGATATAGTTCGGTGAACCGAAGGATTTGAGGAAGCGGTCCCAGAGCGACCGCATCAGTCCCCGATACCTTCCGCCCATGACCACAAGATGGTGGGCTTCTCCCTTTCGCCGGAGGTCCTTCAAAGATTCGGAAACAAGATGGAGGGCCTCATCCCATGTAATCGGTTGAAAGCGGCCTTCCCCTCTCTTGCCGGTCCTTTTCAGCGGAGTGCGAATCCGGTCAGGGTCGTAGAGCCCTTGAAGTCCGGCAATGCCCTTTGGGCAGAGGGTTCCCCGGTTCACAGGATGAAGGGGATTTCCTGCGATGTTCACAGCCCAACCATCGATCACCCTGACCAGAGTCCCGCAGCCTCCGGTGCACTGGCCGCAGACCGTAGGAATCCATCTCTCAACGCCCGGTCCATTTGATTTTTCAGCAGGCGGGAATTGAGTCCATTTCCAGAAGCCGCCTCCCAGGGCAATGGCTGCTCCCGCTCCTCCTCCCATCTTTAAAAAATCTCGTCGGTTGAATTTCATAAGAACCTTTAAATCGGAAATTCGAATATCGAAACTCGAAACAATTTCAAAATTCAAATTTTCGTATCACTTTAGCATTTTGAAAAAAAGAGTTTTACGAGTCAATTGACCAAAAGATTCATCATAAAATCCCCCTTAATCCCCCTTTTCCGAAGGGGGAAACCCCTATCTCCTCCCTTTGGCAAAGGGAGGTCGGGAGGGATTTTACAAAGATTTTCAAACCGCTAAAGTGTTACAAATTTTCCAAATTCTAAACTTTTTGTTTAGGTCATTTGTATTTCGAAGATTCGTGCTTTTTTCGGATTTCGTGCTTCGAATTTCGAATTTCCTCCTTTAAACATGGCATGCCAAACAGTCATTGTTTGCTTTTGTTTTCGTATGGCAGTCCATGCACCATTTCATCGTCATCTTCACCCAGGGTTTTGTGGGCGGCTTTTCGCTCTGCCCGATGTCTCCGTGGCAACTCTTACATTCCATTCCGGCCAGAACCACATGGCGGCGATGAGAGAAGAAAACATCGTCGGGTTGCTGATAGAGCCGTTTCCAGGGGATTTCTTCCCCGTTTTTTTTAAATTGTCTGATCTTTTCTTCGTCCGGATGTTTGGTTAGGGTTTCTTTGTGGCACTCCATGCAGACAGCCGCTTTTGGCATGCCAGAAAAGGTCTGTTCCTTAAAATAGGAGTGGCAGGCGGCGCATTCAACGCCCTGGTCGTGATGTTTCTTGTGGTTGAAAGAGATGGGCTGTTCAGGCCTGAAGCTTGACCCGAAGTTGATGAAAAGAAGGAGGATCGCGGTCCCGATCGCCAATCCAATCAGGAAGGGTTTCATCTTTTAACCCCTTATTGATATTCCCCCCTAAAACTAAAATTCTATATAACAGCACTTCTTATAAAACGCAATAATATTTTTTGGTATCGACTGAAATCCTTTAATGAGGCATTACATAGGGCCTTTCTTTTTCATATTCCGTGTGGCTGAATTTTCCGGTCTCAATGGGGATGGCCACTTTCATCAGGAGTGTAAAGATGAGAAGACCCAGCGCCCAGATTCCAAAGGAGACCATGAGCTCCACAAGATTGGGGACATATTCATGAATCTCGCCAAGTGGATCGGGAACGAATCCTGGAATGACAAACCCCGGACCCTTCTCAATCCATACCCCCACGATGATGAGAAGGCATCCCAGGTTGAGGGTGCTTAAGCGTTTCCTCGTTGAGGGAATCAGGAAGAGAATAAAGGCCGTGACATTCATCGCCATGGCCGCCCAGATCCAGGGAACGAGTTCATTATGGTGATGAAGGCCTTCAAAGAGGTACTTGAAGGAGGCCATATGAACCGTGCCGGAATAGTATTCCTTAAATATCTCCGCGCCGAGAAGGAAGAGGTTGAGGAACATGGCATAGGCAATCAGTTCCGCAACCTTGAAGAGAGCGCCGTCCTCTATCTTGATGACGGAGACCTTCCGGATGATCTGAAAAATGACGATGATAATGGCAGGCCCTGAACAGAAGGCGCTTGCCAGGAACCTCGGGGCCAGAATCGATGCATTCCAGAAGGGACGGGCCGCAAGGCCGTTATACAGGAAGGCGGTGACGGTATGAATTCCGACCGCCCACGGAATCGAGAGGAGGATGAAAGGAAGGATGAATTTCCAGTTAGGCTTTTTTCCATAGTAAGATTTTACCAGCAAGTAAATAGGGATGAAGAGGTTTAAAAAGAGGTAGCCATTTAGAGCCAGAACGTCCCATGCTAAAAGCGAAGCGGGAAAATTCA